>CANRNA010000048.1 GCA_947631805.1 uncultured Oscillospiraceae bacterium
TAACCCCACTCGTTGTCGTACCAGGCGATCAGCTTGACGAAGTTGCCGTTCAGAGCGATACCGGCCTTGGCGTCGAAAATGCTGGTGTGGGGATCGGTGCGGAAGTCCTGGGAGACGCACTCGTCCTCGCTGTAGAGCAGCACGCCCTCCATGGGGCCCTCGGCGGCGGCCTTGACGGCGGCGCAGATCTCCTCATAGGTGGCGGACTTCTCCAGGCGGCAGGTCAGGTCCACAACGGACACGTCCCCGGCGGGGATACGCATGGCCATGCCGGTCAGCTTGCCCTGCAGCTCGGGGATGACCTTGCCCACGGCCTTGGCGGCGCCGGTGGTGGTGGGGATGATGTTGTCGAAGCAGCTGCGGGCCAGACGCAGGCTCTTCTTGTTGAAGTTGTCCACGATGTTCTGGCTGGCGGTAGCGGCGTGCACGGTGGTCATCAGGCCTTCCACGATGCCGAAGTTGTCGTTGATGACCTTGGCCAGAGGAGCCAGGCAGTTGGTGGTGCAGGAGGCGTTGGAGACGACCTTCAGGTCGGGGGTGTACTTGTCGTTGTTGACGCCCATGACGAACATGGGGGTGGCGTCCTTGGACGGGCCGGACAGGACGACGACCTGCGCGCCGGCCTGCAGGTGATCCTGCACGCCCTCGGTGGTCAGGAACTTGCCGGTGCACTCCAGCACATACTCGGCGCCCAGCTCGCCCCAGGGCAGCTCGGCGGGCTTACGGCTGTTGAGCAGGGGGATCTTCTTCCCATCGACGATCAGGTGGCTGTCGTCATACTCTACCTTGCACTTGCAGCGGCCATGGACGGTATCGTACTTCAGGGAGTGGGCCAGCTGAGCAGGGGTCTTGTCCGGAGCGTTGACGCCCACGAACTCCACGTCCCCGCGCTCGCAGCCGGCGCGGAAAACCAGACGTCCGATACGGCCAAAGCCGTTCACACCAATTTTTACCATGATCATATCCTCCTAAAATGTAATATTGAACTGTTTTCGCGGCCGCCCCGGCCCGTTTCTGGGCAAAAGGCCAGCTATAAGGGATTATACACCAGTCTTTCCAGTATTTCCAGCTTTTTTAGAAAAAAACCGTGGAAAATAAAAAAATTTTCCCGCCCCGCCGCTCCTATCTGTTGACAAATGACGATCGGGGATTGCTCTTTTCCCCAGGATTTGTTATGATAGAGCGAGCGACTGTCCGGGCCGATGAATAAGCCGGGCCCAAAAAACATAAAAGAGAGAGTATGGAAAAAAATATGAGCCTGCAGCCAGAGAACCTAGCTCCCCTGTTCGACGTGAGCCGCGATCCCGTTCTGGGCATCGGCCCGCGCCAGACCGTCATCTATGCCAACCCCGCCGCCGCGGCCCTTTTGGGCGCCCAGGTCGGCGCCCCCGCCGCGGGGCTGGTGCCCGAGCATATCCTGTCGGACCCGGCGGAGCAGTTCATCGCCTCTCTTCGCCTGAACGATCGGCGGGCCAACGTCTCCGTCCGGCGCATGGACGGCCTGACCGTGTGCATCTATACCCTGCCGGGAGAGGAGCCCCCCGCCCGGCGGCCCACCGCCGCGGCGCTCCAGGAGCTGTCCTCGTCTCTCATGACCGCCCGCATGGCCATGGACGCCCTCATCCGGGGCACCAAGGCCGAGGACGACCCCAAGCTGCGGGAGACCGCCGAGACCCTGTACCGGGCCTATTTCCGCATGCTGCGCACCTGCCGCCACATGACCTACGCCGCCGCCATCCACAGCGGGGGCCTGCCCTTCTCCTCCCACGTGACGGACCTGGGCACGGTGTGCAAGGAGCTGTGCGACACCGTCGGCCGCATATCCGAGAGTTTGGGGATATCCGTGTGCTTCAAGGCGGATTTCGGCATGCACCTGACCATGGCGGACCGGGAGCTGGTGGAGATCATGCTTCTGAACCTGCTGACCAACAGCATCGCCCACGCGAAAAAGGGCGACACGGTGAAGGTGGAGCTGTCCCGCCAGGGGGACCGGTTCATCCTCTCCGTCCAGGACCCTGGCTCGGGCATCTCCCCGGAGAAGATGACGGAGCTTTTCAACGACACCGCCGCCAGCCAGACCGACACAGGCGCGGGCCTGGGGCTGTATATCGCCCGGGGCGTGGCCGAGCGCCACGGGGGCAGCATGATCCTGGAGAGCCGGGAGGGCCGGGGCACCTCCGTGCGGGTGTCCATCCCCTGCCGCCAGTGCGACGACCTGCAGGTGAACACCCCGGTGGCCCGCTACCGCAGCGACGGCATGAACAACGTGCTCATGGAGATGAGCGTCCTGCTGGACAAAAAGCATTATAACCGAAAGATGTTCGATTAAAAAGCCGCTTTTCCCGATATATCTGCCGCGCCCTCTTTCCGGAGGGCGCGGTCCCTTCCTATATAGACAGTATGTGCCCCGCCTGCGGTCAGGCCGCAGGCGGGGCACAGTTTATGTGTCTGTCACGCCCCCAGATAGCGCACGATGAGGGCGCACACCTCGGCCCTGGTGGCGGTGGCGGCGGGACGGATGGTCCCGTCACCGTAGCCGGTGAGAAGACCCTTTCCCAGCGCCCAGGCCACGGCGCTCCGAGCATAGCCCTGGACGGAGCCGCCGTCCGTGTAGGACCCCAGGACGGCGGTGTCCGCCGCCGGGCTGCCCGCCAGGCGGTACAGCATAGTGACCAGCTGCTCCCTGGTGATGGACGCCTCCGGGGCGAAGGCCGTGGCGCTGACGCCGTTGGTCACGCCGCTGGCGGACGCCCAGCCCGCAGCGGAGCCCACCTCGCCGCTGGTGTCGGAGAACACATTGGCCCCGCCGGGGGAACCCATGGCCCGGTAGAGCATGGTCACGGTCTGGCCCCTGGTGGTGGTGCCGTTGGGGGCAAAGGTGCTGTCCGTGACGCCCTTTACGATGCCGCTGGAGTACGCCTTCTCAACGGGCTCGGCGTACCACACCCCGGCGGACACATCCGTGAACCGGCCGGAGCCGGTCCCCGCCTCCGTCCCGGGCTCGTCGGGGAGCTGGAAGTGCTCCCCCTGCTTCACGGCGGCGATGACGAATTCCTCCGCCTCCAGGTCCACATGGAGCACGTAGTCCGTGGTGCCAGCGGGAACACCAGCCGCAGCAGGGCCGGACGGCGCCTCGGTCTTTGCAACATAGCCGCCTTTCAGCACTTCGATAGCATAGCCGGGGGCCATCCACACGGAGATGTCACCGCCTGTGGTGATTACTCTCTGCTGTGTTCCGTCCGCCAGGGCCTTATACCCCGTCACAGACGCGGATACATCCCCGCCGCCGACAACGATGCCATTTTCCCAATCCTCATTGTAGAACGTATAGGGAACGACCTGTGCCACTTCTGCCCCGTCTTTATAAACACTGACATTCATAGTGCCGCTGTTGGGTGCGGTCACGGTGATGCAACGGAGATTACGCGCCGAATCGCCGCCCCCATACCAAGAATGCGTCTCGTCATCTATAGTCGTTCCATTGTCAAGCGTAATCCCATACTCGCCCTGTGTCCAAAACCGAACCTCTCCACCGGGACGCACAACAAGTTGCGTTGGGAGACTGGAGGCTGCCTGGACTACATGGTGGATGACTGCCTTGTCTGGGGTAGTAACGACCTCCGGCAACTCATCCCACCATATCCCGCTGGAAGTCGCATGATAGAACTCATCATTGTCGGTATTTTCAAAAAGCACCTCGTCCAGACCTTCAAGGGCCCCGGTGAGATTCACCGTCACGCCCTCGGCGGAGGCGGGCGCGGGGGCGGCCTCCCCGGCGGTCTGGGTCTTGGCGGTCTCGGGGACGGTGAAGTGCTCCCCCTGCTTCACGATAGCAAAGACGAATTCCTCCGCGTCATCGTCCACCTGCAGGTCCACGCCCACGGCGTCGGTGATGGTGGTGGGATAGAAATAGCCCCCTATCCTGGTGACCCGGCCGCCCTTGAGCACCTCGATGGTGTAGCCCTTCTTCAGCTCAAAGCTCAGCTTCGTGCCGGTGAATATGGCCCCGCGGTCCACGCCGTTTTCGCCCGATTCAAAATACCAGCTGCCGAAGCTCTTCTCGTCCGAGACCTGGGCGCTCTCAAAGCCGCCGCCCAGGCCGCCCCCGTACATGGTCAGGGGTATCTGCCGGGGCAGGGCCTTGCCGCTCTTCTGGAGGGTGATCGTGACGGACCCGGAGGCGGGCGCGATGATGTTCACGATGCGCTCGTCTATGTCCAATGTCTCGGTGGAGTGGTCCAGGTAGAAGGAGTTTCTCACCACATCCCCGCCGCTGACGGCCGCGTCATACTCCGGCTCCGTCTCCAGGATGAGCTCCGTGCCGGGGTACACGCAAAACTGGCCGGTGAACTGGTCGCTCACCTTCACCCGCTCCCCCAGGCCGTCCTGGTCCGGGTCGTTCCAGTAGTAGACCCCGTCGGGGTAGACGTCGTACGGGTTTTCGTACATCCCGCCTCCCGGCGCATAAAAGCCCAAAGCCCGGATGGTATCCAGGGGTCCGTTGATGGTGACGGCTATGCCCCCCGTGGGCAGGGCGGCGCCCACCGACACGGTCTCGGGCACATCCGCCGAGATGGCCGCGGGCACGTCCTGCCCGGTCGCTTCCTCCTCCGCAGGCGCGGCCTCCTCCCCGCCCTCCTGGGGCGCGGGGGCGGCGCTCCCGTCGATGATCTCCGCCTGGGGCGGGGCCTCCTGCCCTTCCTCCGCCATGGCGGGCCCGGCGACGCCCAGCGCCATGACAGCGGCCAAAAGCAGGCTGATCCATTTCTTGCACATGCTTCATTACCTCCTAGTGTGATAGTTCCGTCGTCACATGTAAGACATGTAACTTATTGTAACTATAACACATATTTTTTCCCTCCGTCCCCCAGTTGGGGGACGGAGGGAAGTTTTTTTCACTTTTTTTACGAAAAAATCACCGCGCGCCCCGGTTTCTGCCTCATTTGAGACCGAAAAACCGCTTTCCGTTGTCCGAACACACCTCCGCCACCAGCTCCGGGGTGGTGTGGCGCACCTGGGCGATGACCTCCGCCACCCGCGGCAGCTTCCGCGAATCGTTGCGCCGCCCGTCCGTCCGGGGCATGGGGGCCAGATAGGGGCAGTCCGTCTCCAGGAGCATCCTGTCCGTGGGCATCATCGCCAGCACCTCCAGAGCCCGGCGGGCCCCCTGCATGGTGATTGCCCCGTTGAACCCCAGATACCAGCCCCAGGACAATATCTCCTTCGCCATCTCCACGCTCCCGGAGTAGCAGTGGAACTCCCCCCGCACCCTCGGGTGCCGCCGGAGGATGTCCATGCAGTCCCCGTGGGCCTCCCGGTCGTGGATGATCACCGGCATATCCAGCTCCTCCGCCAGGGCCAGCTGGGCCTCCAGCACGTCATGCTGGGTCTGCTTCCATGCCAGGTCATAGTGGTAGTCCAGCCCGATCTCCCCCAGGGCCACCACCCTCTCGTCCCGGGCCCAGGCGCGGATGAGCGCCGCGCTCTCCTCGTTCCAGCTCTTCGCCTCGTGGGGGTGCCAGCCCACGGCGGCGTACACGTGGCCGTACCGGTGGGCGAGGTCCACCGCCGCCCGGCTGGAGGCCTCGTCGCACCCGGCGTTGACCACCAGGCTCACCCCCGCCTCCGGCAGGGCGCGAAGCACCTCGTCTCTGTCCGCGTCGAACCACTCGTCGTCGTAATGGGCGTGCGTGTCAAAATACATCTTTCCATCCTCACTTGTTCAGTATCCGGGCGATAGGCGGCCGGACCACCTTCATCGCCCCCTTGGGGCAGAACTCCTGACAGCAGAAGCAGCGGATGCACTTCCCCCTGTCGATGCGGGGCAGTTTATCCCGCATGGTGATGGCCTTGGCCGGGCATATCTCGGCGCACTTTCCGCAGCCCACGCACGCCCCCTTCTCCGGGCCGGGCCGGGAGCTGAGGGCCTTCTGCATGACCTTGCCGAAGGCACGCTTCAAAGGGCTGTTCCCCTCTCCCAGGAGCATCTCCCCGAAGAAGACCACGTCGTTTTTCGTCCCGATGTTGTTGAAATCCGCCACCCGGAGGGCGTCCACGTCCCCGGCGATGTCCAGCTCCCGCCAGCTTGCCGGGATGAGCCCCCGCTCATAGGCCGCCTCCAGCGTGGGCACGTCCTCCCGCCGCAGGCCGATGAGCTCCGCGCACACCAGGTCCGCCCGGTGGGGGGACCGGGACGCCGCCAGCAGTCCCATGGGCTTGGCGTCCCCCATGGTGGGGCCGTTGCCGTCCATGCCCACCACCCCGTCCACGATGGACAGGTCCGGTCTGAAATACTCGTCCAGGTCCACGATCATCCTGGCGAAGTCGGCGGCGTTGGGATATTTATAATGGTATTCCGGCTTGAGGGTGCCGGGAATGGTCCCAAACATGTTCTTGGCCGCCGCGGACATGGCCATCATCCCGTGGCTTTTCAGCTTGCAGAAGTCTATGAGCCCGTCGCAGCCGTCCAGCCAGCCCGTATAGGTGAACCGCTTGGCCACCGCCCCGGCGGGGTTGTCCGCCTCCTTCTGGGTGAAGTCCATGTTCAGCTCCGCCCCCGCCGCCTCCGCCTGGTGCATGCCCGTGGCCCGGTACACGTTTTTCACGTAGGCGGCCGTGAACAGGCCGCCGGGGCTGTCCCCGATGACCACCGAGGCCGCCCCCCGCTCCAAAAGGAGCTTCGTCAGCGCCGACAGCAGCACGGGATGGGTGGTGGCCCCCGCCTCCGGCTTCAAAAAGCTCACCAGGTTGGCTTTGATGCCCACCCGCATCCCCGGCTTCACGAAGTCCAGCCCGCCGATGGGCTCCAGGGCCCGGATAAGGGCCTCCCGGCACGCCCCCTCCTCATAAGCGGGGCAGGATACGATGGATACGTCTTTCATGGCTCTTCAGCCTCCTTCAGCCGTTTGAACAGCCGGGCGGACCAGAACTCCATGCCCAGCTCGTCTATGTAAAAATGCAGTATCGCCCGGTAGTTCTTCGTGGCCGTGCCCACCATCATGAGCGCCGCCCCCTGTCCCATCATATACCATCCCGCCCCCCAGCGCAAGAAAAAAGCACACCATGACGCCAGAGCCGGAGCGTCCGCCCCGGCTCTGATGATCATACCGCTTTTCTGTTCGGGAGCCCCGGCGTCATTCCGAGGGCACCGGGACGCTGTCAAGATAGCAGGTCTCCGGGCTGATGTCCACCTTGTTGCTCCACACAGCGCCGCTGTCTACTGCCGGGTCCTTGTCCCAGCACACACAATGGGACTCATCCAGATACGCCCGCAGAAACACCGCCGGGTCGGCCAGGAAAGAAAAAACCGTCCCCTGCCGGATGTCCGGCCTCATATCCAGCCGCCGACGCTCACCGTTGTCAAAGTCCAGCAGAATGGTAAAGTCCTTCTCCGGCGTCGCCTTCACGATAGTCCTGCGCCCGGCGGCGAAGTACTCCGCCGTCCGACGGTCGAGCCCCCGCGCAAGGTAGTATTCCACGCTGTTCATGGCCTCGCCTCACTTCAAAGGCTCAATGGGGAAAAGCTCCTGCTTTCTTTCCGCAAGCAGCCAATTCTCCATGAGCTCTTCCTGATGGAAGGCGGCCCACCCCAGCAGCATTTTCAGCTGCTTGCTGGGAATGCTTCCTTCCAGCACTTCAATATCCTGTATCGTCACCAGCACCTCCTCGCCGCCATAGGTGGCGTGGAAATGGGGCGGCTGATGCTCCCGCCAGTTAATGTAGACCTTTATGCCCCGAAACATGCAGATCGTCGGCATCGCTGACCCTCCAATACATTCTCTTAAATGTATCGTATAGGATTGCGTTCTTGTTGTCAATAGGCCGCTGGAGAAAAAAACGGCGCTTACGGCTGCAAGATGAAAGCAGACACGAGAAAAGTGCCTGCTTTCATCTTATGTCGTGCGATACGATAAGAGCTCAGCTGTAATACAGCCCCAGCAGGGCCGCGGCCAGGGCGAGATACGCCACGCCGACGAACAGCACGCATTTCACGTCCGCGCCCTTTCGCTCCCGGCGCATGGCCTTGTACTCCCCATAGGTCAGGCGGCTTTCAAACCGGTCCTTCCGCAGGGAGAACTTACGCAGCAGGGTGCGCACGGCAAAGCCCATGGCGTCGAAGGCCCCGCCGGAACCCACCAGCGCCAGCGCGCCGAAGCAGGCCAGTATCACCCCCGCCACGAATGCGCCGTCGCACAGCATGCGCAGCGCCGTGGGGTCCTCATAATTGCCGTACTCAAAGGCCACGACCCCACCGGCGATGGCAAGGCCCACGGCAGCTGTGACGAACCAGGCCCTATACCGTCGGAGGAAATTCATAGACCGTACTCCGCCTTGTACCGGGCCATCTCCTCGCCGTTGCAGCTGACGAAGTGGCCGGGGATGATCTCCCGGAACGTCGGTCCCTCCCGGGAGTAGTCGTGGGCAATGGCGGGCTGGTAGACGATGCGCTTGCGGCGCTGCTCATAGTCCGGGTCGGGCAGGGGTATGGCGGACAGCAGCGAGCGGGTATAGGGGTGCATGGGGTGGGCGAACAGCTCGTCCGAGGGGGCCAGCTCCACGATCTTGCCAAAATACATCACCGCGATCCGGTCGGAGAAATACTTCACCACGGAAAGGTCATGGGCGATGAACAGGATGGTCAGGCCCATCTCCCGCCGCAGGTCGTTGAGCAGATTGATGACCTGGGCCTGGATGGACACGTCCAGGGCGGACACCGGCTCGTCGGCGATGATAAGGTCCGGCCTCATGATGATGGCACGGGCGATGCCGATGCGCTGGCGCTGGCCGCCGGAGAACTCGTGGGGGTACCGGTCGGCGTGCTCCTTCACCAGGCCCACCCGCTCCAGCATCTGATAGACCTGCTCGTTTATGACCTTTTCGTCCTTCACCCCCTGGATGCGCAGCCCCTCGGCGATGATCTCCCGCACGGTCATGCGGGGGTTCAGCGAGGAGATGGGGTCCTGGAACACCATCTGCATCCTGGTGACGATATTCTCATGGGCCGCCTGGTGCAGCAGCGCGTCCCGCTCCTTTTCCAGCGCCCGGCGCGGCTCCCCGGAGAGCGCGGCCAGCCGGGGCTCGTATTGCTCCCGTATCTCCCGCGTCCGGCGCTCCCGGTAGAGCTTTACGCAGTCCTTCTGGTCGCGGCGGGCCTCCTTCGCGGCCTGCTTCTGCTCCTGGATGAAGGAAGCAAGACGCTGCTCCTCGGCCTGTACGGCCTGGGCGTCCCCGGCCTTTTTCAGCGCCTCTATCCGCTGGGCGGCGCTCTTCTTCTCCGCGGCGATGGCGTCGGTGAAGGTCCTGGGCCCGGCGCTGATGCGCTGGCCCTTGAAGATGACCTCGCCGCCGGTGATGTTGTACAGCTTGATGATGGCCCGGCCGGTGGTGGTCTTGCCGCAGCCGGACTCCCCCACCAGGCCGAACACCTCGCCGGGGTATACGTCGAAGCTGATGTCATCCACGGCCTTGAAGTCCTTGCGGCCGAAGTACTGCTTCAAATGGCGTACCTGCAGGATGGGCTCACGGTCATCCATTGGCGGCCTCCTCCCTCTCCCGCATCCGGCGGATGCGGTCCGTCACGCTCTTGGGCGGGTCTATTTTGGGCGCCTTGGGGTGCAGCAGCCACGTGGCCGCCCAGTGGGTATCGGATATCTGGAACATAGGCGGCTCCCGCTCAAAGTCCACCGCCAGGGCGTTGGCGTTGCGCTCGGCAAAGGCGTCGCCCTTGGGGGGATAGATCATGTTGGGGGGCGTGCCCTGAATGGCCTCCAGCTTTTCCTTGGTGTCCAGGTCCGGCATGGACGCCAGCAGCGCCCAGGTGTAGGGGTGGGCCGGGTGATAGAAGATATCCCTGGCCGTGCCGAACTCCACGATCTTTCCGGCGTACATCACTGCCACCCGGTCGGCCATATTGGCCACCACGCCCAGATCGTGGGTGATGAAGATGACGCTGATATTGCGCTTGCGCTTGACCTCGTTGATGAGCTCCAGTATCTGGGCCTGGATGGTCACGTCCAGGGCGGTGGTGGGCTCGTCGCAGATGAGGATGTCCGGATTGGCCGCCACGGCGATGGCGATCACGATGCGCTGGCGCATGCCCCCGGAGAACTCGAAGGGGTACTCCTTAAAGCGCTTGCGCGGCTCTTTTATCCCCACGTCCTCCATGATGCGGATGGCCTTGTCGTAGGCCGCCTGCTTGGAGACCTTGTTGGTCATGGTGAAGCTCAT
>CANRNA010000049.1 GCA_947631805.1 uncultured Oscillospiraceae bacterium
TTCAGCATGGCCTCCAAAGGCTGGGCCTGGATGTCCTCCTCGTCCTCGATGGGCTCGATGAACACGTTCTTGCCGGAGAAGCTGTCCGGCTCGTATTCCTCTATGCCCTCCTCGCAAAGAAGGAGCAGCGTCCGCTCCCCGTTGTTGAACCGGGGGTCCTCCAGGGTCTCCTGGATGAACTTGGTCTTCCCGGCCTCCAGAAAGCCGGTGAAGAGATAGACGGGTATCTGTCTCACAGCCCGAACAGCTCCTTCACAGCGTTCTCGTTGAGGTTGGCGCCGATGACGCACACACGGCCCGCCACGTTGGCCGCGCCGGTGCGGATGTCCTTCTCGCCGGGGGTGTAGTCAAAGTGGACCCAGCTCCCGTCCGGGGCGGGCACGTAGCCCTTGGCCCGGACCACGAAGCCGTAAGCGGCCTCGTCGGACAGCTTGTCCAAAATGGTGTCGATGTCCCCGGCGGTGTACTTTTTCGCCGTCTCCGCCCCCCAGCTCTGGAAGACCTCGTCGGCGTCGTGGCCGTGGTGGTGATGATGGTGATGGTGATGATGATGGCCCTCGTGGTCGTGGTCATGGTCATCGTCGTCGTCATGGTGGTGATGATGGCCCTCATGGTCATGGTCGTCATCGTCGTCATCATGGTGATGATGACCCTCGTGGTCGTGGTCGTCATCGTCGTCGTGATGATGGTGGTGGCAGCACTCGTCATCATCGTCGTCGTCCTCTTCTGCTTCCTCCCGGTAGTGCTCCTCCAGCAGGGCGGCAAGCTCTGCGGAGATGGAGTTTTTCCGCTCGATGGCGTCCAGTATCTGGCGGCCGGTGATGGACTCCCAGTCGGTGGAGACGATGACGGCGTCGGGGTTCTTCTCCCGCAGGAGCGCCTCGGCCTGGGCGATCTTCTCCGGGGACAGGCCGCCGGTCCGGGACAGGACGATGCAGTTGGCGGACTGGACCTGGTTATTGAAAAATTCGCCGAAATTTTTCATGTACATTTTGGCCTTGGCGGCGTCCACCACCGTGGTCAGGCCGCCCAGCACGAACTGGTCCCCGGCGGACTGGACCGCCGCCACGATCTCCGACAGCTTGCCCACGCCGGAGGGCTCGATGAGGATGCGGTCGGGCTCATATTCCCGGGCCACCATTTTCAGGGCCTCCCGGAAATCGCCGGTCAGGCTGCAGCAGATGCAGCCGGATTCCAGCTCGTTCACCACGATACCGGCGTCCTTCAAAAAGCCGCCGTCGATGCCTATCTCGCCGAATTCATTTTCGATGAGGACCAGCTTTTCCCCGGCGTATCCGTCCGCCAGGAGCTTCTTGATGAGGGTGGTCTTTCCGGCCCCTAAAAATCCGGAAAATATGTCGATTTTGGTCATGTGTATGTCGCCTTTCTGGTGAAAAAATAATAATGTTTTGTTCATGAACGGGACGGCAGGATGTGCTATGATACAGCGTATCCGTGAAGCCCTCGCCGTTCGGCTATATAGTATAGCACATTCTGTCTGTAAATCAAAGAAAAATCGTCCTATTTTTCCTGGCGTAGAAGTAATTGTTTAATGTGACTATGGCATATTCCTTAGTGGTGTGCTATAATGTCGGAGATTGTAAGTAACGCGGACGCGGCGGACGCGCCGCGAAAGATCATTTGAGGAAGAAACAGATATGAGACGTGTTCATGCCGTGATTTTGGCCCTGTTGGGCATATTCCTGTTTGGCCTCTCCGCCTGCATCAGCCGGAACGAGGCCCATCACCAGCAGGAGCTCGCCGCCGTCGATGACCAGGCGTACACCGTCACCTTCTATCAGCAGGGAACGGTGCTGGCGCGGGAGACGGTGAAGGCGGGAGACCGGGTCGTCAGCGTCCCCAGGGGCTACTCCTGGCGGGACGAGACGGGCGCGGAGGTCAACCCGGCGCTGGTGAGCGTGGACCGGGATATGTCCTATTACGTCTGGTCCGACATCGCCCTGCTGTCGGAGCATGTGCGCTATATGGAGGGCGAGGGGGAGCTCTTCCGGCCCGAGGACCCGGTGACCCGGGGCCAGGCGGCGCGGATACTGTGCTCTCTGCTGGACATGGACAGCATCGGCCAGGTGTCCGGGGACAGGACCTTCACGGACGTGCCCCAGGGCAGCGAATACTATGACAGCGTCATGACCCTGGCGGGGCTGGGCCTGATGAACGGATACAGCGACGGCTCCTTCCGCCCGGAGGCGGATATCACCCGCAGCGAGCTGCTGGCGGTGCTCTGCCGCATGAACGGCGTGGCGGAGGTCACGGCCCTGTCCTTCCCGGACGTGGCCCAGGAGCACTGGGCCCTGGGTGTGGCGGCTGCCGGAATGAGCGAGGGCTGGGCCAAGGGCTATGAGGACGGGCAGTTCTATCCTGACCTGCCTGTCACAAGGGCTGAGACCGTGGTCATGATAAACCGTGCCACCGGCCGGACCCCGGACAGGGACACCATCGACCTGGTGTGCCGCACGTCCCCCTATATAGACGTGTCCCGGCGCTACTGGGCCTATTACGACATCGTGGACGTGTCCTACACCAGTGATCTGATGGCCTATATCCTGGGCGAGGCGGAGGGCATGCAGCCGGGCTTCATGTTCATCGGGGAGGACATGTGCCACGTCAACCCCGAGAATCTCCGGCTGGACTACTATCAGGCCGGGTTCCACACCATCCAGGACGGACTTCCCACCGACGGTCTTTATTATGTCCCGAACGACGGCTATATTATCCAAAGATTCAAAGCCGGACTTCTGGAGCTGGACGGCTCCATGTTCTATGTGAAGGCGGACGACGGCCCCTTTGCCACGGATTTCTGGCTCCAGGAGCTGTATTTCGGCAATAACGGCCGCTATACCTCCGGGGACGACGTGCTGGACGCCTATGTGGACGCCATCATGGCCCCCATCATCCAGGGGGACACGGCCAACCTCCTACGGGAGGATAAGCTGCGAGAGGCCTATGACTCCATTCTGTACGGCGATTACCACTATATGGCCCGGCCCACCGGCTGGGTCCGGGGCAGCAATATCTGGACGCAGGAGTGCGCCCGGGTGATGTTCCAGACGAAGCGAGGCTCCTGCTTCTACTGGGCGGGTGCGTTCATGTACCTGGCCCGGCGGCTGGGCTACCAGGCCTACCCGATATGCGGCGGCGTGAACAACAACAACGCCCTCCACGCCTGGGTCATGATAGACGAGGACGGCGTCGAGTATATCTACGACGTGGAGCTGGACTGGGGCTACAGCACCGGCGGCGACGGGCGCTACCGGCGCCGGTCCTGTGGCAGCCTCTTCAAGCAGCCCCGGAACGACGCGAAGCTCATCTACATCTTCCCCGGCGAGACGTACATAGCCCCGCCGATGGACGATGACGACGTGCACGAGCTGGACCCCGGCATCGTCTGGCCCAGCGAGCCCTATACCTCCGCCTATATCGTGGTGGACGGGGTGACCCAGTTCCTGGACACGGTCTGGTCGGAGATCGTGGACGAGAGCGGCGCCCTTCTGGGCTACACGGTGACGGTGACCTATAACGGCACGGTCTATACCAACAACGTCCAGATGCAGGGGCCTCCGGCCGAGCAGACACCCGCGCCTCCCACCACGGACCCGCCCTCTTGGACGGAGCCGCCCGGACCCACCGAGGAGCCGCCCGCGACCATCGAGCCCGGACCTACGGATGAGCCGCCCGCGACCGTCGAGCCGGGACCCACAGACGCGCCTCCCGTGACCACCGACGAGCCTATCGTCGATGTACCGGACCCGCCTGTGGAGCCGGATCCTGTGGTGCCGGAGCAGCCCACGGAATAAAAAATCACTGACCTGCGGCAAGACATTGTTTTGCCGCAGGTCGTTTTGCAGCAGGAGGGACGGACCGATGAAGAGGATACTGATCGTGGAGGATGACGCCGCCCTGAGCCGGGGGATAGCCTTTGCCTTCCGCCGGGACGGCTATGAGACCGTCGCCGCCTCCACCGCCCGCCAGGCACGGGATATCCTGGAGGCGGAGGCGGTGGACATCATCCTTTTGGATGTGGGGCTGCCGGACGGGGACGGCATGGACCTTTGCCAGCAGCTCCGGGCCCGGTCCGACACCCCGGTCATCATGCTCACCGCCCGGGACATGGAGACGGACGTGGTCTCCGGGTTGCTGGCGGGGGCGGACGACTATGTGACAAAGCCCTTTTCCCTGTCCATCCTCCGGGCCCGGGTGGAGGCGCTGCTCCGCCGGGCCGCGCCGGACAGGCAGGGGGGCATCCGCTCGGGCCCCTTCCGGCTGGACACCCGGCTGTGCAGGCTCTACCGGGGTGAGGAGGAGATACCGGTGAGCGCCACGGAGTACAGGCTTTTGGCCTATCTCATGACGAACGCCGGGCAGGTGCTGACCAAGGAGCAGATACTGGCGGAGGCCTGGGACGCAAACGGCCTGTTCGTGGACGAGAACACCCTCCAGGTCAATATAAGCCGTCTGCGGGCGAAAATAGAGCCCGACCCCAGGAGGCCCCAGGTCATAAAGACCGTGCACGGCATGGGCTATATGTGGAACGGAGGCAGATAAATGGCGATAGTATGGGTCATGATAGGGGCGGCGGTATGGGCGGGGACGCTGCTTGTCTGCCGCCGCCGGATGGAGCGCGCTTACGGGGCGGTGGACGCGGTCCTGGACGACGCCCTGGCCGGGCGGGAGGCGGCGCCTCTCGCCGCCGACAGGGACACCAGGCTTTCCAAACTGGCCCACAAGGCGGCGAAGGTCGCCCGGCTGCGGGAGGCCGCTGCCTGCCAGGTGGAGCGGGAAAAGGAGACCATACAGAGCTTTATCTCCGATATGTCCCACCAGATGAAGACGCCCCTGGCCAGCATCCGCATGTACACGGACCTGCTGGGGGAGGGCGGCCTTTCCCAGGAGGAGCGGGAGGAATTTCTCCGCTACACCAGGGAGAACACGGACAAGCTCCAGTGGATGACGGACAGCCTTATCAAGATGTCTCGCCTGGAGATAGGGGCCATCGAGCTGGCCCCGGTCCCGGCGGGCATAAGAGGGACCATCGCGGACAGCATATCCTCGGTCCAGGGGGCGGCGGCCAGGAGGGACGTGACCATCCGCACAGAGAGCTTTCCGGACGCGGCGGCGCTCCACGACAGGCGCTGGACCGCCGAGGCTTTGGCGAATATCCTGGAAAACGCCGTCAAATACAGCGCGCCCCACGGCCAGGTGGTCATAGGAGCGGAGCGGCTGCCCCTGTTCACGAAGGTGGTCGTCACGAACTGGGGACGGGGCATCGCCCCGGAGGAGCAGAGCGCCGTGTTCAGGCGCTTTTACCGGGGGAAAAACGCCGGGGACACCGACGGGGCCGGGCTGGGGCTCTATATATCGTCCCTCATCATGGAAAAGCAGGGCGGGTATATCCTGGTCGATTCTGTTCCCGGCCAGCGCACGTCCTTTTCCCTTTTCTTGCAAAACTGTAAGGAATAACGCTCTCCCTGTCAGCGGCCTGTAAGGACCGGGGCGTATAATGGAGGCCGATGAAGGGAGGGAAGAGCATGCCCATACTTTTCGCACGGGGGCTCAAGAAGTATTACGGCCGGGAGAGCGACCCTGTCCGCGCCCTGGACGGCGTGAGCCTCTCGGTGGAGGAGGGGGAGTTCGTGGTCATCGTCGGCCAGTCCGGCTCCGGGAAGAGCACGCTGCTGCACATCCTGGGCGGGCTGGACAGACCGACGGGCGGCACCGTGACCGTGGACGGCCGCGTCCTCGGGAAGATGACCGACGAGCAGCTCACCGTATTTCGCCGCCGGAACATCGGCTTCGTGTTCCAGAGCTACAATCTTGTGCCCATACTGGATGTGTACGAGAACATCGTCCTGCCGGTGGAGCTGGACGGGGACCCCATCGACAGGCCGTTCGTGGAGGGGGTCATCGACGCCCTGGGGCTGCGGGGGCTGAAAAAGCGCCTGCCCTCTATGCTCTCGGGAGGCCAGCAGCAGCGGGTGGCCATCGCCCGGGCCATGGTGACCAAGCCCGCCATTTTGCTGGCGGACGAGCCCACGGGCAACCTGGACAGCCGGACCAGCCAGGACGTGCTGGGCCTTTTGAAAATGACCTCGACCCGTTTCCACCAGACCGTGGTGATGATAACCCACAACGAGCAGATAGCCCAGCTGGCGGACCGGGTCATCCACATCGAGGACGGCCGGATCGTGGGCGGGGAGGCGTGAGATGAAAAACAACAACGCCGCCGTTATACGCCGCCTCACGTTCAGGACCGTCCGGGCCGATAAAAAGCGGGACGTCTTCGTCGTCGCGGCCATAGCGCTCACCACCGTGCTGCTGGCCACGGCCTTCAGCATCGGCATGAGCATGATGGAGACCATGGAGCTGCAGCGGGTCCGGATGGCCGGGTCCGTGGCGGACGCCTATCTCTCCGACCCGTCGGAGGAACAGATAGCCCGCTTGCGCCAGCTGGATTACATCGACCAGGTGGGCGTGGGCGTCCGGGTGGGCGGTGTGAACGGCCGGGACAGACAGACCGTCGGGAACATCTCCCTGACCCTGGTCTATGTAGACGCCGTCCAGTGGGAGGAGATAAACGCCCCGGCCTTTTCCGACATCGTCGGGACCTACCCCGCCGGGGAGGACGAGATCATGCTCTCCCGCTGGACGCTGGAGCATATCGGCATCGACCGGCCGGAGATAGGCATGACTGTCCCGCTTCGCTGCGCCATCGGCTCCGACGGCCTCGCGGAGGGGCAGGAGAGGGCGTTCACCCTCTCGGGGTATTTCACCAATTATTACTACGCCAGCTCCGGCGGGGCCGATTTCGCCCTGGTCTCCCAGGCCCTCGCGGACAAAAGCGGCTGTACGGCGGCCTCCTCCGGCACGGCGAATATCCGCTTCCGAGACGGCGTCGGCAGGCCTCTGGAACGGCTGGAGGAGGACATCACTTTGCTGCCTGGCCAGGAGCTGACGGCCATGAGTGAGGGCGGGACGGCCGGGCGGCGCGGGTCCGGGCTTTTGCCGGTGCTGTTCGCGGCGGGGATATTCGCCCTGTGCGGCTTCCTGCTCGTGTACAACACCATGCTCATCTCCCTGGCCAGGGACACCCGGTATTACGGCCAGCTCAAGACCATCGGCATGACGCCCCGCCAGATACGGCGGGTGGTGGTCGGCGCGGTCATGGTCCTGTGCGCCATAGGGGCGCCGCTGGGCCTGGCCGTGGCGGCGGTGGTCTCCCGTGCCATCGTTCCCGCGGTGGCCGCCGCCAACGGGGCCTTCACCGGCGCGGTGGTGTCCCGCTCCCCGGTCATTTACCTGGGGGCGGCCGGTTTCGCCGGGGCCACCGCCTTTCTCGCCGCCTTTTATCCCGCCCGGAAGGTGGCCCGCATGTCCCCGGTGGAGGGGCTTCGGTACGAGGAGACCGTAGGGCGGCTGCCCCGCTGGGCCGCCGGAGGCGGGGCGGGGAAGTGCGCCCGCATGGCGGCGCGGAGCGTCTTTCGGGGCGGGAAGCGGTGCGTCCTGGTGCTGACGAGCCTGGGGCTCAGCATCGTCACCCTCATCCTGGCGGCGACCGTGGTGACCAGCATAGACACGGACAGATACGCCGAGAGCCTTCTGGGGTGCGACATCCGCCTGGAAAACGCGGCCACGGAGGAGCACGTGGGAGTGGACATCTTTTCCGATGCGCTTTTGGACACCGTCCGGTCCCTGCCCGGCCTGGCGGATATGCGCACGGTCACGGCGGCCCACTGCATGCTGGCCCAGGGGGACGAGCAGTCCGGTCTGACCAGCAAGGTGATCACGATCTACGGGGTGGATGGGCAGACCATCGCCGCCCTGGGCGGGCAGTACGGCCAGAGCGTGGATATCCCGGCCTTTGAGCGGGGAGAGTTCGCCGTGGTGGGGGCCATAGAGCCGGAGCAGTGGAGCAGGATAGGGACGCTGGAATGGGAGTTCGTCTCCGGGGTCACAGAGCTGGGCCGGGTGTTCCGCCTGCCGGTGGGCGCGGCCTTTCCCAGTGAGCTCGGCCAGCAGATAACGGGGCAGAGGACTACCTTGCAGATATTCGTGTCCAGCGATTATCTGCGCTCCATAGCCGACGCCCTGCAGATATACAGGATAGACCTGGACCTGGAGCCCGGCCGGGACGAGGCCGCCTTCCTCCTTCTGCGGGAGCTGGTGCGGGGGGACAACAACATCTCCCTCCAGTCCCGGTATGAGCTCAGGCAGTCCATCAAGCGGTCGGTGGCGGTGCTGTCGGTTTTGGGCGGGGGCGTCTCCCTGGTGCTGGGGGTCATAGGACTTCTCAACTACATCAACGTCATGGCCGTGGGCGTGCTGGCCCGGCGGCGGGAGCTGGCCGTGCTGGAATGCGTGGGCATGGTCCGCTCCCAGGTACGGAAAATGCTCCTGCTGGAGGGGGTCGGCTACTGGGCCATGTCCCTGGTCCTGGGAAATCTGCTGGGGAACGGGGCGATGGCCGCGCTGTACGCAAAGCTTCTGGCGCCGCTGGAGTACACGGCCTTTCACTATCCCATCCTCCCCTGCGCCGCGTTCTATGCCGTCAGCCTGGGGGTGTGCGCCGCCGTGCCTTTGGCGGTCTACTCCTCCATGAGCAGAGCGACGGTGTCGGACCGCCTGCGCCAGGCGGAGTGAGAGGCGCGCAAAATAACAAACAGCGAGGACGAATCTTCGTCCCCGCTGTTTTGTTCTTGTCGGCCGCTCAGCCGTTCCAGGCGGCGGTCTGGGTCCGGAGCCAGTCCTCCCAGGCGGCGAAGCCCTCGCCGGTCTTGGCGGACACCGGGAAGATGGCCAGGTCCGGGTTGCGCTGGTGGGCGTAGCGCACCACCTTTTCCATGTCAAAATCGAAATAGGGCAGCACGTCGATCTTGTTGATGATGAGCGCGTGGCACACCTGGAACATGAGGGGGTATTTCAGGGGCTTGTCGTGCCCCTCGGGCACGGACAGGATGGCCACGTTTTTGGCCGCGCCGGTGTCGAACTCCGCCGGGCAGACCAGGTTGCCCACGTTTTCCAGCACCACCAGGTCGAAATCCTCCGCCCCCAGCTCCCGCAGGCCCTGCTCGGTCATGCCCGCGTCCAGGTGGCACATGCCGCCGGTGTGTATCTGGATGGCCTTGGCCCCGGCGGCGGAGATGGTCTCCGCGTCCACGGTGGAGTCGATGTCCGCCTCCATGATGCCGATGCGCAGCTCGTCTTTCAGGTCCGCGATGGTGCGCACCAGGGTGGTGGTCTTGCCCGCACCGGGGGAGGACATGAGATTCACCAGAAAGGTCTTCTTCTCCCGAAGCTGGCGGCGCATCCGGTCGGCCTGGGCGTTGTTGTCGGCAAAGACGCTCTGCTTCACCTCGATAACTCTGACTTTATCCATCCGTATCCTCCTCCGGTCCGGGGACCTCGATCTCTTTTATCATGAATTCGTTGCCCCGCAGCAGATAGGTCCTGTCGCTGCCGCAGTGGGGGCAGGTGCGGCCGTGGACCACGGTGGGATATTCCCGGCCGCAGTTTTCGCAGTAGGTGACGGCCTCGATGGGCTCGATGACCAGCTCCGCGCCCCGGACCAGGTCGTTTTTGGCCGAGGCCCACTTCCAGCAGTCGGTGAGGTAGTGGGGGATGACCGTGGTGACCTCTCCCAGCTGGAGGGTCACCCGGTTTATCCGCCGGACCTGATTTTCCGCCGCTACCTTTTCCAGGTCGTCGATGATGTGGAAGACCACGCCCAGCTCATGCATTGGCGTTCTTCTTGCCGAACTTGATGTGGATGGCCTGCTTGGCGGCGTAGGGCAGTATCTCCTTGAGTTTGTCCTCCGCCGGGATCATGTGGGTGCACTCGGGCCGGTCGCGGTGGAGGGTGATGGCCCCGAAGGCGCACTTGGTGGTGCACACGCCGCAGCCGATGCACTTGTTGGGGTCCACGATGGACGCGCCGCAGCTCAGGCACCGGGCCGTCTCCTTTTTCACCTGCTCCTCGGTGAAGGGGACCCGCTCGTCCTTGAACGTTTTGCGCAGGGCCTCGTTGTAGCCGATGCGCTGGCGGGGGGTGTTGTCGAAGGACGCCTCGTC
>CANRNA010000050.1 GCA_947631805.1 uncultured Oscillospiraceae bacterium
TCCGGCATCTATTTTCCCGACGACGGCCAGATATACGTCAACGGCCGGGAGGTGACCATCGCCTCCCCCCACGACGCCTATCGCCTGGGCATCGGCATGGTGCACCAGCACTTCAAGCTGGTGGATGTGCTCACCGCGGCGGAGAACATCGCCCTGGGTCTGCCCGGCGGCCCGGTGGTGGACCGGAAGGCCATCGGCCAGAAGGTCCGGGAGATTTGCGGCCGCTACGGCTTCGTGGTGGACCCGGACAAAAAGGTGTATGACATGTCCGTGTCGGAAAAGCAGACACTGGAGATCGTGAAGACCATCTACCGGGGCGCGGAGATACTCATCCTGGACGAGCCCACCGCCGTGCTCACCCCCCAGGAGACGGAAAAGCTCTTCGCGGTCATGCGCAACATGCGCGACGACGGCAAGAGCATCATCATCATCACCCATAAGCTCAACGAGGTGCTGGAGATATCCGACCGGGTCACCGTCCTGCGGAAGGGCGAGTACATCGGCGATATGAACACCTCCAAGGCGGACGCCCGGGCCCTCACCGACATGATGGTGGGCCGGACCGTCACCCTGAACATCCAGCGGGACGAGCCCGCAAACCCCCAGCGGCGTCTGGAGATACGGAACCTGACCGTGAAGGACAAGGAGGGCGTCACCCGCCTGGACAACGTGAGCCTGGACGTGTACGCCGGGGAGATACTGGGCGTAGCGGGCATATCCGGCTGCGGCCAGAAGGAGCTTCTGGAGGCCGTGGCGGGCCTGCAGCCCACCCAGTCCGGCTCCAGCGTGAAGTACCGTCCCACCGGCCCGGAGGGCCCCGCCGAGGAGCTCATCGGCCAGACCCCCCGCTCCATCGCGGAAAAGGGCATCCGCCTGGCCTTCGTGCCCGAGGACCGGCTGGGCATGGGCCTGGTGGCCAACATGACATTGGTGGACAACATGATGCTCAAGGAATACCGCTCCGGCAAGGGCCCCCTGGTGGAGCGCCGCCACCCCCACGATCTGGCCGAACAGGTGGTCCGGGAGCTGGAGGTGGTCACCCCCAGCATCGACACCCCCGTGCGGAAGCTGTCCGGCGGCAACGTGCAGAAGGTGCTGGTGGGCCGGGAGATAGCCATGGGCCCCACGGTGCTCATGAGCGCCTACGCGGTCCGGGGCCTGGACATCAACACCTCCTATACCATCTATAAGCTCCTCAACGAGCAGAAAAAGGCCGGTGTGGCCGTGATATACGTGGGCGAGGACCTGGACGTGCTGCTGCAGCTTTGCGACCGCATCGCGGTGCTGTGCGGCGGCAGGCTCAACGCCATTCTGGACGGCCGCACCGCCACGAAGGAGCAGGTGGGCTATCTGATGACCAATATGAAAGACGCAAGCGGCGAGGAGGCGGGCGCATGAACAATCACGAACCTCTCATCCATATCGCGCGGCGCAGTTCCATCGCCTGGTGGAAGGCCTGGCTCATCCGGCTGGCCAGCGCGGTGCTGGCGCTTCTGGTGTGCGCGCTGTTCATCTACGGGATAACGAGGCTGAACCCAGCCAAGGTCTATGCCGCCATGTGGGAGGGGGCCTTCGGCACCTCCCGGCGGATGTGGATCACCATGCGGGACACCGCCATTTTGCTGTGCATCGGCGTGGGGCTGGCCCCCGCGTTCATGATGCGCTTCTGGAACGTGGGCGCGGAGGGCCAGGTGCTCATGGGCGGCTGCGCCACCGCGGCGGTGATGATCTATCTGGGCCGGAGCCTCCCCACCCCGGCGCTCATCGCCCTGAGCTGCCTGGTAAGCATAGTGGCCGGGGCCCTGTGGGGTATCGTGCCCGCGGTGTTCAAGGCCCGCTGGAACACCAACGAGACCCTGTTCACCCTCATGATGAACTACATCGCCATCCAGCTCACGTGCTTTCTGGTTGCCAAGTGGGAGAGTCCTCCGGGCTCCAACTCCGTGGGCATCATCAACCAGCGGACCCAGGCCGGGTGGCTGCCCTCCATCATGGGCAAGCAGTACCTGATAAACGTCATCATCGTCCTGGCCGTCACGGCGCTGATGTACCTCTACCTGAAGTACACCAAGCAGGGCTACGAGATATCCGTGGTGGGCGAGAGCGAGAACACCGCCCGCTACGCGGGCATCTCCGTGCGGCGGGTCATCGTGCGCACCATGGCCCTGTCCGGCGCGGTGTGCGGCCTGTCCGGCTTCATCGCCGTGGCCGGGTCCAGCCACACCATCTCCGCCTCCACCGCCGGAGGCCGGGGCTTCACCGCCATCATCGTGGCCTGGATGAGCAAGTTCAACACCTTCGTCATGATACTCATCGCCCTGCTGCTGGTATTTTTGGAAAAGGGCGCCGTCCAGATCGCCTCCCAATTCGGCCTGAACGACTACGCCTCCAACGCGGTGGAGGGCATCATTCTGTTCTTCCTGCTGGGCAGCGAGTTCTTTATCCAATACTCCGTCCGCTTCCGCTC
The DNA here is from genome assembly GCA_947631805.1 of uncultured Oscillospiraceae bacterium. Taxonomy (GTDB): domain Bacteria; phylum Bacillota; class Clostridia; order Oscillospirales; family Oscillospiraceae; genus CAJOIG01. Next base: position 2,468 of record CANRNA010000050.1, read on the forward strand.
CCATGAGCACAGAAAGGAGGCCGAGGCAGAATGACCCAGATCATCTCCCTTCTCACCAGCGCCATCGTCTTCGGCACGGTCATCCTCTACGGGGCCGTGGGCGAGATATTCACGGAAAAGTCCGGCAACCTGAATCTGGGCGTGCCCGGCATCATGTACCTGGGGGGCATCGCGGGCCTGGCCGCCGCGTTCTTCTACGAGATGTACGCGGCCGAGCCCGTGGGCTGGGTGGGGCTCGTCCTGAGCTTTATCGCCGCCTTCGCCGCCTCCGCCCTGGGCGGGCTCATCTACGCCTTCCTCACCATCAGCCTCCGGGCCAACCAGAACGTGACGGGCCTGACGCTGACCATCTTCGGCGCGGGTGTGGCGAACCTGTTCGGCGGCAGCCTGAACGCCATGGCGGGGGGAGTGGGCCAGATCAGCGTGGCCACCACCAGCCGGGCCTACCGGGCCTATATCCCCGCCCTGTCCAATTTGGGCTACGTGGGCGACCTGCTGTTCTCCTTCGGCTTCATGGCCTATCTGGCCGTGGTCATCGCGCTGTTCGCCAGCTGGTTTCTGGGCCGCTCCCGTGTGGGTCTGAACCTCCGGGCCGTGGGCGAGGACCCGGCCACCGCCGACGCGGCGGGCATCAGCGTGACCCGGTACAAGTACCTGGCCACCTGCTTGGGCGCGGGCATATCCGGCCTCGGCGGGCTGTACTATGTCATGGATTACATCAAGGGCACCTGGTCCACCGACGGTACCATCGAGGCCCTTGGCTGGCTGGCCGTGGCCCTGGTCATCTTCGCCACCTGGAGACCCGCCCGGGCCATCTGGTCGGCATACCTGTTCGGGGTGCTCTACTGGGCTTACAACTACATCACCGGCCTGAGCCGGGCCAGCATAGAGCTGTTCAAGATGCTGCCCTATGTGGTCACCATCCTGGTGCTGGTAGCCGTGAGCCTGCGCCGGTCCCGGGAGGCCCAGCCCCCCAAGAGCCTGGGCCTGAGCTATTTCCGCGAGGAGCGATAAATGGGCTTTCAACACATCTTCTTCGATTTGGACGGGACCTTGACGGACCCGGCGCCGGGCATCACCAACGCCATTATCTACGCCCGGAAAAAGTGGGGGCTTGACCCCGGCGAGAACAAGGATTATTATAAGTTCATAGGTCCTCCCATGCCCAAGAGCTATGAGGAGTTCTGGGGCTTCTCCCCCGAGGACGCTCGCCGTTTTCTGGCCGATTACCGGGAATATTTCGGCGATGTCGGCCTTTTTGAAAACGAGGTATACCCCGGTATCCCGGCCCTGCTGGAGGATCTGAAGGCCCAGGGGCGCCATCTCTACGTGGCCACCACCAAGCCCACCGGCTTTTCCCTGCGCATCATGGAGCGGTTCGGTCTCGCCCCCTATTTCGACATCGTCTCCGGGAGCGACCCGGAAAAGGACGACACCAAGGCCGACGTGATACGCTTCGCTCGGGACACCTGCGCCGTGGACATGTCCGCCGCCGTCATGGTGGGGGACAGGCTCTACGACGTGGAGGGGGCCCACATCTGCTCCATCCCCTGCATAGGCGTTTCCTACGGCTACGGGGGCCGGGAGGAGCTGACAGCCGCCGGGGCGGACTACCTGGCCGACACGGTGGAGGACCTGCGCCGTATCCTGCTGGCGTGAGGACCATACCATAACACAACACTACTTATGAAAGGAGAGGGACGATGGACGCAGGCGATAGTACCGGCACAAAACGAGGCCGAAGACCGCGGGCGTTCGCGGCCCGCTCTTATATCGGGATAGAGTGACTATCCCCGGCCTTTCGCGTGCCTTACTCCTGCCTGGGCGGGCATAAAAGCCCGCAATGGTCCGGCCTGCCCGGACTGCACGAAAAAAGGAGGAAGGACAAATGGCTGAACATTCCGCGACGCTGGAGAGCACCATTCTGGCTCTGGCGGAGCAAAAAAAGTACCCCGCGCTGCGGGATATCCTGGTGACCATGATACCCGCCGACGCGGCCGCCCTGTTCGACGAACTGGACGAGCACCTTCTGCCCCTGCTGTTCCGTCTGCTGCCAAAGGATATGGCGGCGGAGACCTTCGTGGAGATGGAGCCGGACAGCCAGGAGCTTCTCATCCGCGGCTTTTCCGACAGCGAGCTGAAGGACGTGGTGGATGAGCTGTACGTGGACGACGCGGTGGACCTGGTGGAGGAGATGCCCGCCAACGTGGTGCGGCGCATACTGCGCCAGGCCGACCCGGAGACCCGCAAGCTCATCAACAACATCCTGCAATACCCCGACGACTGCGCCGGGTCATTGATGACCACGGAGTTCGTGGACCTGCTGCCCACCATGACCGTGGCCGACGCCATCAAGCGCATCCGCCGCACCGGCACGGACAAGGAGACCATCAACATCTGCTACGTCATCGACGCCAGCCGCCACCTGCTGGGCACGGTCTCCATCCGCACCCTCATCCTGTCCGAGGACGACGAGGTCGTCTCCGAGATCATGGAGGAGAACGTCGTCTCCGTGGGCACCCTCACCGACCAGGAGGACGCCACCGCCCTGTTTTCCAAGTACGACCTGACTGTTCTGCCGGTGGTGGACAACGAAAACCGCCTGGTGGGCATCATCACCGTTGACGACGCCCTGGACGTGTTGGAGACGGAGACCACCGAGGACATCGAGATCATGGGCGGCGTCACCCCTACCGACAAGCCCTATCTGAAGACCAGCACCTGGGAGACCTTCAAGGCCCGTTTCCCCTGGCTGCTGCTGCTGATGATCTCCGCCACCTTCACCGGCCAGATCATCGCCAGCTTTGAAAACGCCCTGGCGGCAGCCACTGTGCTCACGGCCTATATCCCTATGCTCATGGACACCGGCGGCAACTCCGGCTCCCAGGCCAGCGTCACGGTCATCCGGGGCATATCTCTGAACGACATCGAGTTTTCCGACTTCTTCCGGGTGGTCTGGAAGGAGATACGGGTGGCGGTGCTCTGCGGCACGGCCCTGGCGGCGGTGAACTTCGTCAAGCTGCTTCTGATAGACGGGATGCTCTTCCACAACGAGGCCATCACGGTCCCCGTGGCGGCGGTGATATGCCTGACCATGGTGTGCACCATCCTGTGCGCCAAGCTGGTGGGCTGCACCCTGCCCATGCTGGCGGAAAAGCTAGGCTTCGACCCGGCGGTGATGAGCTCCCCGTTCATCACCACCATCGTGGACGCCCTGAGCCTGCTCATCTACTTCCGCTTCGCCACCATGATACTGGGCCTGTAGCAAAGACATATAGACCGGGGGCGCCGTGCTGTATACGCAGCACGGCGCCCTCATTTTGTTTTTCCCGTCAGCCCGTCTCCGCCCAGACGGCATAGCCAAAGGGGCCGAGCCCGCCGCCGGAGAGCCCTTCGGACAGCGCCGGGGCGGCCGTTGGCAGCGGGACGGCCATATCCAGAACTCCGTCACGGGCGTTCATGGCCACGGTGACAGCGCTCTTCCCGTACCGGCGGGCGAACACATATCCCCCTCCCCGGTCCGCGTACAGCGTCTCATAAGAGCCATAGACCAGGGCCTTCGCCCTCCGGCGCAGGGCAATGAGCGCGCGGAAAAACGGCCGCTGGTCGCGGGGCGGGTCCCGCCACGGCATGGGCCCCCGGAGGGAGAGCTCCTCCGCCCCGTCCATGCCCAGCTCATCCCCGTAGAACACGCAGGGCACGCCGGGGGCCGTGAACAGGAAAAGCTCCGCCAGCCGCAGCCGCCGCACGTCCCCCCGGCAGAGGGAGAAGAACCGGCTGACGTCGTGGCTGTCCAGCAGATTCAGCTGGCCCTGTACGATGCCGGTGGGATAGCGGTAGTTCATCCGGGTGACGCGCCCGTCAAATTCTCGGGCGTCTATGCGCTCCAGGGCGAAGAAGTCCCGGCAGTTCTTGCGAAAATCGTAGTTCATGGTGGAGTCGAACATGTCCCCCCGCAGCCAGCTCTCCGCGCTCTCCCATATCTCGCCGATCATAACGCTGTCCGGGTCGATGGCCCGCCCGGTCTGCCTGAATGCCCGCCAGAAGCCCCTGTCCACCTCGTTTGCCACGTCCAGCCGCCAGCCGTCCACGCCGTATTCCCGTATCCAGTGGGCGCACACGTCCATGAAATACGCCCGCTCCTCCGGGTCGGAGGAGTTCAGCTTGGGCATTTTCCGCTCGTAGGCAAAGCTGCTGTAGGAGGGCGCTTCATCCGCCCGCTCCGGGCGGACGACGGGGAACGTCAGGTCGTAAAACCAGCTTTTATAGCGCGACCTCTCCCCGTTTTTCACCACGTCGTCAAAGGCGAAGAAGTACCAGCTGCAATGGTTGAACACCCCGTCGATGACGACCCGGATGCCCCGCCGGTGGGCGGCGGCGACAAGGGCGCGGAAATCCTCGTCCGTGCCCATATCCGGGGAGATGTGCAGATAGTCCAGGATGTCGTATTTGTGGTATTCGCCCCCCACGAAGACGGGATTTAAGTACAGGCAGTTGAAGCCCAGGTCCGCGATGTAGTCCAGGTTTTCCGTGATGCCCCGGATGGTGCCCCCCAGGCGGGACTTGAGGGTGACGCCGTCCCGCCAGGGCGTCTCGGCAGGCGCGCCGGACAGATATCTTCTGCCGGAGGCAAAGCTGTCGGGAAAGACGTTGTACACCACCGCCCGCTTCAGCCACTCCGGCACCGTGCTTATCTCCTCCCGGCGGATGAACGGGTACTGATAAAACTCGCTGCGCTCCGTGGGAAGCGCGTCGGAGAATATATCTGCGTAGAGATAGACCCGCTCCTCGGCGTCGGCCAGCTCAAAGTAATAGCACACACGGGTATAGGGGCTGTCAAAGGTGGCGTCGAAAATGTCAAATTCCATGTCGGACGCGACTTTGCGCATTTCCACCGGGGTGAACACGATGGGGTCGCCGGGCTGGACCCGGTCCCCGTAATAGAGCACGCACCGGACGACATTATCTTTCGCGGTCCTGATGCGGATGGTCAGGTTCCTCTCGCTGTTGGCGAAGGCATATTGGGACAGGGGGATGTGGGTGACGGCTTGACGAAAGATCATGGGGCTTGTCCTCTCCTGAAAAGGTTCAGCCTTTCACGCCTCCCGCGGTCAGGCCGGATACCATGTACTTTTGTATCTTGAAAAATATCAGCAGCAGGGGCACGGACGCCAGCATGGACGCCGCCGTGAAGGTGGACCAGTTGCGGCTGTAGTCGTTGGACTGGAGCTGGTAGAGGCCCCCCGCCAGGGAGTAGGTCTTGCTGTCCAGCAAAAAGGTGGTGGCGAAAAGGTACTCGTTCCACACGGTGATGAGCACCATGACGCAGGTGACGATGATGGCAGGCTTGGCCAGGGGCAGGACGATGCGGCATATCATCTGGGCGTCGTTTGCCCCGTCTATTCTGGACGCCTCCTCTATCTCCACCGGGATGGTGTCAAAGTATCCCTTCATGTTCCAGATGCCGAACACACACATGGACCCGGCGTAGATGACCACCAGTCCGGCGTGGGAGTTGAGAAGTCCGGTGAGGCGCAGGACCCGAAACAGCGCGAACAGGGACAGCACCTGGGGGAAGGCGTTGAGCACCAGCAGCACCCGGAGCATCCCCCGCCGTCCGGGAAAGCGCCAGCGGGACGCCGCGTAGGCGGCGGGCACGGCGCACACCATGGCCAGCGCGATGGTCCCCGCGCTGAGGACAAGGGAGTTTTTCAGCCACAGGAAAAACGGCTCGTCGAACATGATGGCCCGGTAGTTGTCCAAGGTGAAGTCCTTGGGCCAAAAGGACAGGCTGCCGGACAGGGCCGCCCCCCTGCCGCTGAAGGACAGGCTCAGCGCGTAGAGCACGGGGACCAGGGTCACCAGGCACAGCAATAGGAAGGCGACGTTCAGCGCGATGAGCCTCACGCGGCGGCGAAACTGTCGTTTTGTCATGGCTCAGTCCTCCCGAAGGCTGCGGTTCGTGGCGAAGGAAAACAGGATGATGATGACGAACAGCAGCATGCTGACGGCGCTGGAGAGGCCGTAGTTGTTGGACACAAAGGCGTTTTGATGGGCGTAGGTGATGACGGTGTTCAGCGTGGCCCCGGTCATATAGCCCCGCTGCTGGGTCAGCAGGTAGATGATGTCGAACTGCTTGAAGGTGATGAAGGTGGTCATGACGGCGGCGGGGGCAATGATGGGCCGGATGGCGGGGATGGTGATATACCATATCTTCACCCAGAAGCCCGCGCCGTCCAGGGTAGCGCTCTCATAGAGGCTCCTGTCCACGCTCTGCAGGGCCCCGTCGATGGTGGATATCATGAACGGCAGCGCCATCCACAGATTCAGCGCCATGCAGGAGCAAAAGGCGATGCCGTTGGTGGCCAGAAAGTCCACCTTCCCCAGGCCCAGCATGGTCAGAAGCTTGTTGAGCACCCCGAACTCCGTGTTGAACATCCCCACCCGCCAGAGCAAAATGGATATGTACGCCGGTACGGCCCAGGGGACCATGAGCAGCGTCTTATACAGACGGCTCAGCCGCAGGCCGGGGGCGTTCAGCCCCAGGGCGATGAAAAACCCCGCCGCCAGCTGGATGGCCATGTTCAGCGCGGTCCACAAAAGCGTGGTGAGAAGGGCGCTGAGAAAGCCGGAGTCGAATTTGAACAGGGCCCTCGCGTAGTTGCCCAGGCCGATGACCTTATAGTCCGTCCAATGGTACAGATTCATGTTCGTCAGCGATATGTACCCCGTGTACAGGATGGGGAACACGATGACGATGACCACCAGCAGCAGCGCGGGCAGACAGTAAAACCAGGGCTTGGAGCCAAGTTTTTCCCTCATGGAAACCACCTCATATAACAAGGAGCGGCGGTGGCCGCCGCCCCTTTGGTCAAAAGCTTACCGCATGTCCGCGATGGCCTGCTCCGCGGCGGCCTGGGCGTCGGCGGCGGCCTGGACGGGATCGGCGTCATTTTTGTTGATGGCGGTCAGCATGCTCTCCGCCGGGCCCCACATGGCGCTCATCTCGGGGATGTTCGGCATGGGCAGGGCCGTGGACGCGGTCTTCTGGATGGTCACGATCATCTCGTTGGCGGTGACCTGCTCATCCTCGTAGGCCTTGCTGTTGGCGGGGGCGCAGCCGGACTTGTTGGCCAGGTCGATACCTACCTGGGGGGAGGCCATGGCGGTCAGCACCTTTGCTACCGCGTCCTTCTTCTCGGCGAGGGCCGTCTTCAAAACGCCCACGCCCTGGATACCGGAGAAGGGCGCCATGCCGTTGCCGTTGGGCAGCGCGATGTCGGAGATGGCCGCGACGCCGTAGTCGATACCGGCCTCCTCTATCCCGGACACCAGCCAGGGCCCGCCGATGATGGCGGCCGCCT
>CANRNA010000051.1 GCA_947631805.1 uncultured Oscillospiraceae bacterium
CGGGGGAAAAAGCCCCTGCCGGGCCTTCCCGCCACCTTCGGGGGCGAGGAGGACTGCACGGCCCTCACGGTGGTGCTGGCAGACGACGTGCTGGGTCTGGAGATAGAGCTGGAGTACACGGTGTTCGAGGACCTGGACGCCATCACCAGAAGCGTGCTGGTGCGCAACACCGGCGCGAAGGAGCCGGTGCTCTATCTGACGAAGGCGCTGTCCGCCTGCCTGGACATGGACGACAGGGACTACTCCATGCTCACCCTCCACGGCTCCTGGGCACGGGAGCGCGTCATCCAGCGCCGCCCCCTGGGCAAGGGGCGGCAGGGGGTGTTCTCCGAGCGGGGGGAGACGAGCCACCAGGAGCAGCCCTTCCTGGCCCTCTTGAGCCCCGACGCCACCCAGACCGGGGGCGAGGTATACGCCATGCACCTGGTATGGTCCGGCAACTTTGAGGCCCAGGCGGGGGTGGACCAGTTCGACCAGGTACGGGCGGTCATCGGCGAGAATCCCTACAACTTCTGCTGGAAGCTGGCCGCGGGTGAGAGCTTTCAGACGCCGGAGGCAGTGATGGTCTATTCCCGGCAGGGCCTGGGGGCCATGACCCGCACCTTCCACGACCTGTACCGGGACCACCTCATCCGGGGCCCCTGGCGGGACAGGCAGCGCCCGGTGCTTCTCAACAGCTGGGAGGGGGCCTATTTCGACTTCGACACGGAAAAGCTCCTGGCCATGGCCCGGACCGGGGCGGCCCTGGGCATAGAGATGCTGGTGGTGGACGACGGGTGGTTCGCTAACCGCTTTGACGACAACCGGGCCCTGGGGGACTGGTTTGTCAACGAGGAAAAGCTGCCCGGCGGGCTGAAGCGGCTGGCGGATGAGCTGGCCGCCCTGGGGATGAAGCTGGGGCTGTGGATGGAGCCGGAGATGGTCTCCCCGGACTCGGACCTGTACCGGGCCCACCCGGACTGGGCCATCCAGGTCCCCGGCAGGAGAGCGGGCCTGTGCCGGAACCAGTACGTGCTGGACCTGACCCGCCGGGAGGTATTGGAATATGTGTGGAGCCGCATCGAGGATATACTGAGCAGCGCTCCCATCGCCTATTTGAAGTGGGACATGAACCGGCAGCTGTCCGACATGGGCAGCTTCGGCCTGGACAGCGACCGGCAGGGGGAGCTCTGCCACCGGTATGTGCTGGGGGTGTACGAGCTCCAAGAGCGGCTGTGTCAGCGCTTTCCCGACCTGCTGCTGGAAAACTGCTCCGGCGGCGGGGCCCGGTACGACCCGGGGATGCTCTATTACAGCCCTCAGATATGGTGCTCCGACGACACAGACGCCGTGGAGCGGCTGGCCATCCAGGAGGGCACGGCCCTGCTCTACCCCCTGAGCACCATGGGGGCCCATGTCTCCGCCTGCCCCAACCACACCGTGGGCCGGACCACTCCCTTCGAGACACGGGGCCACGTGGCCCTGGCGGGCACCTTCGGCTACGAACTGGACACCACCGCCCTCACGGAGGAGGAGCGCTCTCTCATCCCCGGACAGGTGGCGCTTTACCACCGGTTCAACGACCTTATCCGGCGGGGGGACTACTATAGGCTGGCCTCCTGGCGGGAAAACCACGCCTGCGACTGCTGGCAGGTGGTGAGCCGGGACAAAAAAGAGGCGCTGGTCACCTTCGTGCAGGTGCTGGCCGGGGCGAACCGCCACTCCCGCCGGATACGCCTCCAGGGCCTGGACGGCGCGGCCCGCTACCGGATAGAGGGCACGGACCGGGTGTTCGGAGGCGACACGCTGATGTACAGCGGCCTGCCCGTGGAGCCCCTGTGGGGCGATCACAGGTCCCAACTTATAGTTTTACTTATGGAATGACAGTTAAAGAGATAATTTGGCTTTATTTAGCTTAATTGGTAAATAAGTAACTGTCAAAATGTAAAAATGGGGGGGGCAAAAATTTATTAATTTGGCATATTTACAAAAAGCTAAATCGGGTGTTAAATTGTAAGTGAGGATTTACGATTTAACACCCGATTCTTTTTAGCTAAAATTAGCTAAATAAACTTAATCTACCGGTCCCGAGACCGTTCGGGTCCGGCACGGGGGAGAAAGACGTGATTTTCAGAAGGCTTATGTGCATCGCGCTGGCGGCGGGCGCGCTGCTGGGCGCTGGCGGCACGGCCGCCATGGCCCGGGCGGGCGAGGCGCGGGAGACAGTGGGGGTCTATCTGCCCGGTGAGGGAGAGCTCACGGGGCATGTGAAGGCCCGGTCGGACGGGTCTGTCACCGGCTTCAAAAAGGACGGCGACGCCTGCACGGTGGAGGTGGATATCCCGGAGACGGGCTTTTTTGACCTGGTATTCACGGTCAGGGGCCTGGGAGGGTACAAGGAGAACTACGTCTGGGCGGACGGGGAGCAGGCGGGGACGCTTGTGGCCCACTCCGAGCAGACGGAGGAGGCCGCTGTGCGCCGGGTGTATCTGGAAAAGGGCTCCCACCGGATAACGGTCAGCAAGTATTGGGGCTACATCGACTGGCTCAGCCTGGCGGTGGTGATCTCGGAGCCCTTTGACGAGAGCATATTTACCGTGTCCCCCTGCCTGTCGGACCCGGAGGCCTCCGACAACGCCCGGAGGCTTTTCAGCTATCTGTGCGACGAATACGGCAGGTCCATCATCTCCGGCCAATACTGCGACACGGGGGCCAACGGCTGGGAGAACCTGAAAATATCGGAGACGAACGGGGGCAGATATCCCGCTATCCTGGGCCTGGACATGGGTTATTACTCCCAGACCGGCGTGGATCACGGGGCCCAGTGCAAGACCACGGAGCAGGCGCTCGCCTATTGGGAAAAGGGCGGCATCGTCACTCTGTGCTGGCACTGGCTGGCCCCGGAAAAGTATATCTCCGGCACCTGGTACAGCGCCTTCCGGCCGGAAGAGTGCAAAATGGACCTGACCGCCATCATGAACGGCGAGGACGAGGAGGGCATGGCCCTTCTGAAAAAGGATATCGCCAACGTGGCCGCCCAGCTGCAGGTCATGCAGGACGCGGGACTGCCGGTCCTGTGGCGGCCGCTCCACGAGGCCTCCGGCGGCTGGTTCTGGTGGGGCGCGGAGGGGCCCGATACATACAAAAAGCTCTATATCATGCTCTACGACATGCTGACCGGTGAGTACGGCCTGCACAATCTGATCTGGGTATGGAACGGCCAGGACGCGGCCTGGTATCCCGGAGACGAGTATGTGGACATCATCGGCATGGACATATACGCCGGAGAGCGCGTCTATACCTCACAGGTAGACCAGTTCCTGCTCAATCACAGCTATTCCCCCGGTAACAAGATGGTGGTGCTCAGCGAAAACGGCACCATGATCGACCCGGACCTGGCGGTGCGGGACCGGGCCATGTGGGGATATTTTTGCACCTGGAGCGGGGAATTCGTGCTGGAGGACGGGGTCCGCAAGACCTACTCCGAGCGGTATACCGACGCCGGGATGCTTACGAAGGTCTATAACAGCGACATCGTCATCACCCGGGATGAGCTGCCGGATCTGCCCACCTATCCCATAAAGGACGGCGGCTGATGCTGAAAAAATGGCTGGACGTGGAGGGGCCGGTGATCGGCTTTCTGGACAAGACCGGGCAGCTCATCGTGCTGAGCGCCCTGTGGCTTTTGGGGTGTCTGCCGGTGGTGACGGTATGGACATCCACCGCGGCGCTCTATTACGCGGTGGTGAAGGCGGTCCGCCGGGGCCGGGGCCACGCCGCGGAGGAATTCTGGCGCAGCTACCGGGCCAACCTGGGCCGGGGCGTGGCGGCGGGACTGCCGGTGCTGGCGGTGGGGGCGCTTCTGGCAGCGGATGTGGTCATATTAAAGGCCCAGGAGAGGACGCTCCACACGGGGGCGGTGGCCGTGCTGGCGCTGATGCTGGCGTTTTTGGCCGTCTACCTGGGACCGGCGCTGTCCCGCTTTTCCGTGAAGGTGACCCAGGTGTGGCGGCTGGCGTTCGTGATGGCGGTGCGGTTCTGGTACTGGACGGCCGCGATACTGGTCCTGGCCGGTCTGGCGGGGGCGGCGCAGTACTATGTGCTGCCGGTGCCGACGATATTCATATTGCCGGGCGCGGGGTGTATGGCCGCGTCTTTCCCCATAGAGAAGGCGCTGCGCTGCTATATGCCGCCCAAGGAAGAGGGCGACGACGCGTGGTATTACGAAAGTTGAGAGGTAAAGGGGCGTGACGATGACGAGCAGGAAGAAAACAGCGGGACGGATAGCGGGGGCCCTGGCGGGGGTGATGGCGCTGACGCTGGCGACGCCGGTGTGCGCCCAGGCCCAGGAGGCCCCGGAGCAGACCCAGACCCGCAGCCAGCTCGAGGAGCTGGTCAGCGAGTACGCCGTGTCCGCCGACAAGCTGGGGTACAAGGATTACATCCTCCAGCATGAGGGGCAGGACCGGCCGAAGGATACGATAGCTATCGACGCCGACAGCTTCGTCCGCTACGAGGAGGCCGACGCCCCCGCCCAGCCGGAGGTCCGCTCCGACTTTGAGGGCATGGAGGGCGAGAGCGTCCTCACGGCGGAGAACTCCCTCATCGAGTTCTCCTTCACCGTGGACCAGCCGGGGTATTACGACCTGTCGCTGGTGTACTATCCGGTGGCGGGAAAGAACTCCGCCATCCAGCGCAGCGTGTTTTTGGACGGGGAGCTGCCGTATTCTGAACTGTCCCTGGTGGAGTTCCAGCGGGTATGGGTCTGCCAGGTGCAGGACACCTACACCGACGAGGCGGGGGTGGAGGTCCTGTCCTGGGCCAAGGACAACCAGGGCAACGACCTGAAGCCCGGCATGGCGGAGGCTCCCGAATGGATGGAGAGCTACGTCTATGACAGCCAGGGCTATGTGACGACCCCGCTGGCGCTGTATCTCACCGCCGGGGAGCACACCCTCACCCTCACGGGACTGCGGGAGCCCATGCTCCTGAGAAAGGTGGAGCTCTCCAACCGGGACACGGTGCTGCCTTACGCGGAGGTGAAGGCGTCCAATGACGCCAAGGGCTGCGCCGATACGAGCGGCCAGATGATACGCATCGAGGCGGAGAACACGGCCAAGACCTCTTCCCCCATGCTCTACGCCCTGCAGGACCAGAGCTCGCCCGCCGTGTACCCGGCCAGCCCCAAGGCCCTTTTGAACAACACCATCGGCGGCAACGGCTGGAAGCTGAACGGCCAGTGGATGGAGTGGAACTTCACCGTGGAGCAGAGCGGGTACTACAACATCGCCCTGTTCGACAGGCAGAACTTCGTCAAGGGCATTTACGTCTCCCGGCGCATCTCCATCGACGGGGAGATACCCTTTGAGGAGATGGAGGACTACGGCTTTACATACGGCTCCGGCTGGCGGCAGGACGTGCTCAGCGACAGCGAGGGGGAGCCCTATTCCTTCTACCTGGAGGCGGGGGAGCACACCCTGCGCATGGAGGTGGTCCTGGGCAAGTTCGCGGACATCATCAGCTCTGTGCAGGACTGCGTGACCCAGCTCAACGCCATTTACCGCAGCGTCATCCGCATCACAGGCGTGTCCCCGGACCGGTACAGGGACTATGAGATAGAGCAGTCCCTGCCGGAGCTGGAGGGCGAGCTGGAGGCGGTGAAGGCGGAGCTGGACGACGCCATCACCCGCCTGCGGGACCTTATCGGGGAGAACAGCGACAAGGAGAGCGTGCTCATCACCATGAGCGACCAGCTGGGGGAGCTCATCTTCGACCAGGAGCGGTTCACCGAGGTCATCAGCGCCTATAAGGTGAACATGCGGGCCACGGCCACCTGGATAACCCAGGTCATCGACCAGCCCCTGCAGCTGGACCGCATCTATGTGTATTCCCCCGACACAGAGGTGAAGGCGGAGAACACGGGCTTCTTCCCCTCCCTGTGGCACGAGCTGAAGCGGCTCTTCTACTCCTTCATCATCGACTATAACCAGATAGGCGATGTGAGCAGCGGCGAGGACGCCACCGCCATCACCCTCTGGATAGGCACAGGCCGTGACCAGGCCAACATCATCAAGGCCCTCATCGACTCCACCTTCACGCCCCAGTCCAACATCAATGTGAACGTGCAGCTGGTGGATATGAACACCCTCCTGCGGGCCACCCTGGCGGGAGAGGGGCCGGACGTGGCCATCCAGGTGCCCAACACAAACGGCATCGCCGGGGCGGTGCTGACAACGGGCAACGACACCGCCGTGAACTACGGCATCCGAAACGCGGTGATGAATCTGCGCCAGTTCGACGACTATGACGAGGTGGCGGCCCGGTTCTCCCCCAGCGCCATGGTGCAGCTGGAGTTTTACGGCAAGACCTACGGTCTGCCGGAGACCCAGACCTTCCCCATGATGTTCTACCGCAAGGACATCCTGGCGGAGCTGGGGATGGAGGTGCCCCAGACCTGGGACGACGTGAAGGTGGCCATGACGGTGCTGGCCAAGAACCAGATGGAGTTCGGCATGCTCCCCTCCGAGCAGATATTCGCCATGCTCCTTTACCAGAACGGCGGGGTCTATTACAACGACGAGGGCAGCGTGTCCGCCCTGGACTCGGAGGAGGCAGTCAACACCTTCAAGCAATACTGCGAGTATTACACCGACTACAAGCTGGACAAGGAGACCAGCGTGGAGCAGCGCTTCCGCACGGGAGAGTGCCCCATCATCATCAGCGACTACACGCTGTACAACAACCTCCAGGTCTCCGCGCCGGATATCGACGGGTTGTGGGGCATCGCCCCGGTGCCAGGCAGACAGACGGAGGACGGGACCATCGACCGCTCCGTGGGCTCCACGGGCCTGACGAGCCTTATCATGTCGGCCACGAAGGAGCCGGAGGCCTGCTGGGAGTTTTTGAAGTGGTGGACCTCCGCCTCCACCCAGACCACCTTCGGCTATGAGATGGAGAGTTTGCAGGGGGAGGCGGGGCGCGTGCCCACGGCCAACCTGGAGGCCTTCGGGAACCTGGCCTGGAAGGCGTCGGACATGGAGGCCCTGCTGGAGCAGTACCAATGGGTCCAGGGCATCCCCCAGGTGCCCGGCGGGTATTACTCCTGGCGAAACGTGAACAACGCCTTTTACACCGTGACCACCGACACGGACTTCGCCTCCCCGCGGGAGGAGCTGATGGACAAGGTGGTGCTCATCAACACGGAGCTAAAATACAAGTGGGACGAGTTCGGACTGATAAGCGGACAGCAGGGAGGTGACGAGCAGTGAATGAAGCCATGGAGAGCCGGAAGGGCGCCAAACGCAGAGGGGCGCTCTTCTCGGGCCGGAAGGGGAACCGGCTGGGCGGCCACACCGCCTCCTATCTGATGCTGGCGCCCTATTTTATCCTGTTCACCCTGTTCACCGTTTTGCCGGTGCTGGCCTCCATCGTGTTGAGCTTCACGGACTTCAACATGCTGGAGCGGCCCCATTTCGTGGGCTGGACCAACTATATCCGGCTGCTGGTCAACGACGATCTGTTCATCGTGGCCCTGAAAAACACCCTCCTGTTCGCCGTCATCACAGGCCCCATCAGCTATCTGATGTGCCTGCTGTTTGCCTGGGTCATCAACGAATTCAAGGGTAAGCTGCGGGCGTTTCTGACGCTGATATTCTACGCGCCGTCTATCTGCGGCAACGCCTATATGATCTGGCAGATCATCCTCACCGGCGACCGCTACGGCTACCTCAACGGCCTGCTTTTGAAATGGGACATCATCAACGAGGCCATCATCTGGATGAAGACGGAGAAATACGTGCTGCCGCTGCTGATCGTGGTGCAGCTGTGGCTGAGCCTGGGCACGGGCTTTCTGTCCTTCATCGCGGGCCTCCAGACCGTGGACAAGAGCCTGTATGAGGCAGGCGCCCTGGACGGCATCAAAAACCGCTGGCAGGAGCTGTGGTTCATCACCCTGCCCGCCATGAAGCCCCAGCTCATGTTCGGCGCGGTGATGCAGATCACCCAGTCCTTTGCCATCGCGGACATATCCATCCAGCTGGCGGGCAACCCGTCGGTGAACTACGCCGGTTCGACGGTGGTCACCCACCTGCTGGATTACGGTACGGTCCGATTTGAGATGGGCTACGCCTCCGCCATAGCGACTATCCTGTTTTTGCTGATGGTGGGCACCAACAAGCTGGTGCAGCGGCTGCTAAGAAGGGTGGGGGAGTGAGATGAAGAAACTGCGCCACCTCTTCCGCCACCGGAAAAACCGCAAGATCAACCGCTCCCCCGCGGGCAACGCGCTGCTGTTTTTCCTCATGGGCATATTCGGCGTGCTCATGGCCGTGCCCCTGGTGATGATCGTCAACAACGCCCTCAAGCCTCTGGACGAGCTGTTCCAGTATCCGCCCAAGCTGTTCGTGCGAAACCCCACCCTGAACAACTTCGTGGACCTGTTCGTGGCCATGAACTCCTCCTGGGTCCCCTTCTCCCGGTATGTGCTCAACACGGTCATCATCACCGTGGGCGGCACGGTGGGCCACGTGATACTGGCCTCCATGGCGGCCTATCCCCTTTCCAAGCACGAGTTCAAGGGCAAGAACCTGCTGTTCAGCATGGTGGTGCTGTCCATGATGTTTTCCTGGACGGTCACCCAGATACCCAACTATATGATCATCTCCTGGCTGCACATCAACAACACCTACTGGGCGCTGATACTGCCCGCCTGCTCCTTCGGCATGGGCCTTTATCTGATGAAGCAGTTCATGGACCAGCTCCCCAACGCGCTCATGGAGTCCGCCCGGCTGGACGGGGCGGGGGAGTTCCGGGTGTTTTTCCGCATCGTGATGCCAAACGTCAAGCCCGCGTGGCTGACGCTGGCCATCTTCCAGTTCCAGCAGATGTGGGGCAATACGGGGTATATGTTCCTCCGGGACGAGGAGCTCAAGCCTTTGCAGTACTCCCTGCAGCAGATAGCCGCAGGCGGTACGGCCAGGGCGGGGGCCAGCGCGGCGGTGACCTTCATCATCGCGGCCATACCCATCATCTTCTTCCTCATCTGCCAGAGCAACGTGCTGGAGACCATGACCACCTCCGGCATGAAGGAATAAGGGGGGCAGAGGGATGAAAGTGATGAAAAAGCTCTCCTCGCTGCTGCTGGCGGCGCTGCTGCTGGCCTCGTGCCTGCCGGTGCAGGCCCTGGCGGACAGCGTGCCCTACGACACGTATAATTACGACTACTGGGAAGAGATCGTCCGGATACCGGCGCCTTACGTGCCCGGGGGGACCATCTCCGGCGTGAGCCTGGACTGCGGGGCCTTCGCCAGCCCCCAGGACATCTGCGTGGCCCCGGACGGGGACCTGTATATCGCCGACACCGGCCATAACCGGATCGTGGTGGTGGACGGGACCAGCCACCGGGAGAAAAAGGTCATCGACACCTTTGAAAACGAGGGCCAGGCCGACACCTTCAACGCCCCCACCGGCGTGTGCGTGTCGGAAAACGGACAGCTCTATATCGCCGACAGGGAAAACCAGCGCATCGTGGTGCTGGAGCTGGACGGCACGCTGGACCGCATCGTCCGTGATCCCCAGTCGGACGTGCTGCCCGCGGGGTTCGTGTTCAAGCCCCTGAAAATATCGGTGGACTACGCGGACCGTATCTACTGCATCGCCCAGAACATGTTCCAGGGCATTCTGGTCTTTGAGACCGACGGCCAGTTCTCCGGCTTCTTCGGCACCATCAACGTGCAGCTCAC
>CANRNA010000052.1 GCA_947631805.1 uncultured Oscillospiraceae bacterium
TCCGCCTGCTCGTAGGTCATGATCTCCCGGTCGAACCAGGCGTAGGCCTCCTTCTCGATGACCGCGAAGCCCAGATGCTTGGACGCGCCGAAGCGCTCGTCGTGCTCGTCCTTGCAGTGGTGGATGAGCAGCATGATCACGTCCGCGGGCAGGGACAAGTCGTCGTAGATGCCGAAGAGCTTCTTCAGGTCCGTGGAGCTGAGCACCCGGCCCAGAACGGCCTGGGTCTCCTCCACCAGGGCCCGGAAGGCCGGGTCCGACTGACTGCGGCGCACCACGTCCGCCGCCTGGTATTCCGGGACCTCCCGCCGGGGGAGCGTCTCCGTCTCCCCGAGGCCCAGAAGCCCCATCCGCTCCAGACGCATGGCCGCCGTCCGCACCGCCCGGACAGATACGCGCAACTCCGCCGCCGCCCGGTCCATGTCCAGGCGGCCGCCGTTTTTCACGATGTACAGATACAGCAGCGCGCACTCCCCGTCCCCGGCCTCCAGGAGCCTGTCCGCGTGGACCGCGGGCACCGCCAGCAGGCTGGGACAGTTCAGGGTCAGCTTTCCGTCGTCCATGTCGCCCGTCCTTGTCTTTGGTATAATAGCTGTGGCTATTATAGCATATCCGCCGGAGGCGGGATGCTATAATGCGACATGTTTTGCGGTTCCGGCGTCAGCCGGGAGCAAAACGTTTTTAATCGAATTATAATAGCCGCTTTGCGGCTATTATAGCATTATAAGTCGGCAGTTACAAGTTTTGCGTAAGCAGGGGGAGTGTGGTATAATGGCTGACGGCCTGGGACGGGAGCGGTTTTCGGGCATAACGGGGGCCTCGCAGGGCGCTGAGGGGGTCCCGATGGGCGCCAAGACAGGTAAGTTTTTTCTCAGCGAGCCAGAAAATGGGATTTTCTCTTGTTTTATGGGCGGGGATTGATTATAATAATATGGACTATACGGTTTTTTGAGAAAGCACCGGACCGTAGGACACGGCCGGGCGCAGCGAGGGACTATATGCTTCAGCTTTTAGCCCCCGCCGGAAGCACGGAGGCGGTCATCGCCGCCGTCCAGAGCGGGGCCGACATCGTATATATGGGCGAGCGCCTCACCGCCCCCGGCAAGGGGGAGCGGCTGTTCGACCAGGCCGCCCTGGCCCAGAGCATCCGCTACTGCCGGATGCGGTGCTGCCAGGCGGTGGCCGCCATCGGCGAGCTGTGCACGGACGAGACCATGGACGCGGCCATCGACCGGGCAGTGTTCGCCGCCGAGGCGGGGGCGGACGCCCTCATCGTCCGGGATCTGGGTCTCATCTCCGCCCTGCGCCGGACGCTGCCGGACATGCCCCTGTGGGGGGATATCCGGCTGAGCGTCAGCACCCTGGAGGGGGCGGCGGCGGCCGCCGCCATGGGCCTGAGCCGGGTGACGCTGTCCCCGGAGCTGAGCGCCGACCAGATCGCCGTCCTGGCCCGGAGCGCCCCCCTGGAGACGACGGTATGCGTCCACGGGCCGGTATGCGTGGCCCGCAGCGGCCGCTGCTACATAGGCGCCATGGCCCACGAGCACCGGGGGGACAGCTGTCTGCGTTGCCAGGAGCCCTGCCGGGGCCGGTTCTCCCTGGGGGGACGGATGGACGAGCACCCCCTGTCCATGGCGGATATATGCCTGATAGACCACCTGGAGGGTCTGGACGCGGTGGGGGTGACCTGCGCCGCCATCGAGGGCCGGGGCAGAAGGCCGGAGTACGTGGCCTACGCCACCAGACTGTATGCCAGGGCCATCCGGGAGAACGTCATGCCCACCCAGGAGGAGCGGGGATATCTGCTCAACGCCTTCTCCGCCACGGGCCTTTCGGACGGGTACTTCAACGGAGAGCCGGGGCCGGGCATGTTTGCCCCCAAGCCCGAGGCGGACCGCATCCACAGCCGGTTCTACACGGAGCTGCGCCGGGGCTATATGAGCGGGGAGCTGCGCCGGGTGCCGGTGAAGTTTTACGTGGTGATGCACCAGGGCCACCCGGCCCTGTTCGCCGCCGAGGACAGCATGGGCCGCCGGGCGGTCCACAAGGGCTTCGAGCCCATAGACCTGGGCCGTCTGGGCATATCCGAGGGCCGGGTGAGAGAGATACTTCAGCGGACGGGGGGGACCCCCTTCAACTGCACGGAGGTCAACTGCTCCATCGAACCGAACCTGGACTATCCGGACGAGGCGGTGGAGGAGGCCCGCCGGGACCTGCTGGCCCAGATAGCGGACAAGAGCCGGGAGACGAAGGCAGTGACCAGCGCCGAGCGGCCGGAAAAGCCCGTGCCGCCGGAGGCGTCCGGCACGCCCAAGCTCATCATCCAGATCACCAGCGAGGGCCAGCTCACCCAGGACCTGGCCGCCACGGGGCCGGACCTGCTGTATGTGCCCGCGGAGATACTGGCCGGGGGCGCGCCCGGGGTGGAGCACTTCCTGTCCCGGGGGACGCAGGTCGCCGCCGTGCTGCCCGCCGTGGTCTCGGAGGCGGAGGGGCCGGTGCTCAAGGAGCTGCTGGCGACCCTGAAGGCCAGAGGGGTGACCCAGGTGCTGGCCGGGGACATGGGCCTGCTGACGGCGGCCCGCCGGGAGGGCATGGACGTGCGGGGGGACTTCGCCCTGAACGTGACCAATTCCTGGACTTTGGACCGGCTGGGCCAGGCGGGATTTTTGTCGGTGACGGCCTCCTGCGAGCTGACTGCCAGGCAGATAGCCGCCCTGGCGAAGACCGCCCCCACGGAGATGATCGTCTACGGGCGCATCCCGGTGATGATAACCGACCACTGTCTCATCCGCAACAGCGCGGGCCGGTGCTCCTGCTCCACGCCCACCAGCATGAGCGACGCCTTCGGGGGCGTGTACCCGGTGGAAAAGGAGTTCGGTTGCCGCAACACGGTGTTCGACGCCCGGAAGATATTCCTGGCGGACTACCCGGAGACCTATACCGGCGTGGGGCTGTGGGGCCTGCGGCTGCTGTTCACCACGGAGAGCCCCCGGGAGTGCGTGCTGGTGACAGAGCGGTACAAGCAGCAAAACGACTATGTGCCCACCAACGCCAGCCGGGGCGCCTATCAGAAAGGAGCGCTATGGAGCTGATATTGGCCTCCGCCTCCCCCAGGCGGCGGGAGCTTTTGGGATATTTCGGCCTGCCCTTTTCCGTCATCCCGGCCGCAGGGCCGGAGGAGCCGCCCCAGGGCGCGGACGCGGACAGGACGGTGTGGTCCCTGTCCCTGCAAAAGGCACGCCAGGTGGCCGAGAGCCATCCCGACGCCCTTGTCATCGGGGCGGACACGGTGGTGGAGGTAGACGGCGCGATATTGGGAAAGCCCCGGGATGAGGCGGACGCCAGGCGGATGCTCCGGCTGCTCTCCGGCCGGGAGCACCGGGTCTACACGGGGGTGAGCCTTGTCCGGCGCAGCGCCCGCGTCTCCAGCACCCAAACGGAGATGACGCGGGTGTTCTTCCGGGAGATGACCGACGCCGAGATAAACGCCTATATAGCCACCGGGGAGCCCATGGACAAGGCCGGGGCCTACGGCTATCAGGGCCGGGCGGGGATGTATATCGAGCGGATAGAGGGAGACTTTTTCAACGTGGTGGGCCTGCCGCTGTGTCGGCTGGGCATGATGCTTCAGGAACTGGGAGTAGAACTGCATTGAAGGAATACATCAAAAAATACGGCGTGCGCATGGGCGTGACCGTACTGGCGGTAGTGCTGGTGGTGGTATTGGCCACCACGCTGCTCCATGGCCGGGCCGGGCTCCTCGCCAACATCTCCGGGGCCATATCCAGCCCCGTGGGGCAGGCGGCCTCCTCGGCGGTGGAGTGGATAGAGGGCATTTACGGCTATATCTACAAATACGACCAGCTCGTGGCGGAGAACAACGCCCTCCGGGCCCAGCTGGCCCAGGTCCAGCAGGCGGCCATCAACGCCTCCCAGTATGAGGAGGAGAACGACCGGCTGCGGGAGCTGCTGGAGTGGAAGCAGCGCCACACGGACTATGTGCTGGAGTCGGCCAAGATCACCGAGTGGTCCAGCTCCAACTGGGAGAGCACCTTCCGCATCTCCAAGGGCTCCATCAACGGCAACAACCCCATCAGCGTGGGCGACTGCGTCATCACGGAGTACGGCGCCCTGGTGGGCCAGATCATCGAGGTGGGGGACACCTGGTGCACGGTGCGTACCGTCATCGACTCCGGCATCGACGTGGGCGCCCTGGTGGGCGAGGCCGGGGCGGTGGGTATGTGCGTGGGCGACTTCAACCTGATGCACGAGAGCCGTCTGCGGCTGACCTATCTGTCCGAGAACGCCCAGCTCATCGAGGGCGAGGCGGTGCTCACCTCCGGACGCGGCTCCATTCCCCAGGGGCTCATCATCGGCTATATATCCATGGTCCTGAGCGAGGGCAACGGCCAGACCATCTACGGCGTGGTGGAGCCCGCCTGCGACCTGGGCAGCCTGACCCAGGTGTTCATCATCACCGACTTTACCACCGAGGAGTGACACGCTATGCTGCTGGACCTGATCGACCTTAGCAAGCTGCGGCGCGCCATCGTGTACGGCCTGCTGCTGGCCGGGCTGTTCCTTATCCAGAACCAGATAGCCGCCCGGGTGACGGTGCTGGGCGTCCACGCCATGGTGATACCGTCGGCGGTGGTGGCCATCAGCCTTTTTGAGGACGGCCTGTGGGGCGGCATGGTGGGCCTGGCGGCGGGGTATTTCTCCGACATGGTCTATGCCGACCACGTGGTGATGTTCACGGTGCTGCTCCCGGCGCTGGGCTTTTTCACCGGCGCGCTGGGAAAATATATGCTCAACAAGACCTTCGTCTCCTATATGGTGCTGGCCCTGGCGGCGCTGAGCCTGACCGCCTTCTGCCAGATGTTCCGCTTCCTGTTTCTGCTGGACGCGGACGCGAAGGCGTTTCAGGCCCTTTACATGGGGGCGCTCGGCTTCCGGCGGGTGCTGAGCACGGGCATCGCCCAGACTCTGTGGAGCCTGGTGTGGGCCATACCCCTCTATTTCCCCTGCAAGCTCATCGCCTCCCGTCCCATGGGACGGTGAAGGCCCCTGTCGGAGGACAGAAAGGAACCCAATGAGAAAGCTAATCAGTACGGGACGGCTGCTGTTTCTGGGCGTGGTCATGGCGGCGGTGCTGACGGTGTTCATGGTCACCCTCTACCGGCTCCAGATCGTGGAGGGCAACGAGAACTATGAGAAGTCCATCAACTCCATCGTGACCACCGAGACCATCATCGCCGCCCGGGGCAATATGATGGACCGGTACGGGCGGCTGCTGGTGTCCAACCGCAACTGCAACAACCTGCTCATCGACGACCAGGAGCTGATGATGTCCGGCCTGGACAACAACGAGATAAACGCCATCATCCTGGAGATGTGCCGCATCGTGGAGGAAAACGGCGACACCTACAACGACGAGCTCCCCATCACCCAGACCACCCCCTGGGAGTTCACGGACATGTCGGACAACCAGGCCATACTGCTGAACGCCTGGCTGGACCATAAGGACATGCGCCGGGACTCCTCCGCTGTGGAGGTCATGGCCAAGATGCGCACCCGCTACGGCATCGACGGCAACTACACCGCCGAGGAGATGCGCATCATCGCCGGTGTGCGCTACGCGGTGAACGTGCGCTACGACATCAACACCGCCGACTACGTCTTTGCCAAGGACGTGAACATCAGCACCATCACCTCCCTCATGGAGGCGGACCTGCCCGGCTTCACGGTCCAGATGAGCTATACCCGCGAGATAAACACCGCCTACGCCCCCCACATCCTGGGCTACACCGGCCCCATGACCGCCGAGGAGTATAAGACCTACAAGGACGAGGGCTATCCCATGAACGCCACGGTGGGCAAATCCGGCGCGGAGGCGGCCTTTGAGTCCTATCTGCACGGGGTGGACGGGGAGATGGAGATCACCCGCACCAAGGACGGGGTCATCACCAGCACGGTGTACACAAAGCCCCCGGAGCCCGGAGACAATATCTATCTGACGCTGGACATCGAGATGCAGAGCGCCGCCGAGACCGCTCTGGCCTCCTATATCGAGGAGACGAACGAGGAGACAGACAGGCTCAACAAGCAGTATATCGCCAAAAACCAGCTCAGCGAGGTCCGGGACCTGATCACCGGCGGGGCCCTGGTGGCCATCGACGTGAGGACCGGGGAGCCGCTGTGTATCGCCAGCTACCCCAGCTATAACCTGGAGACGTTTTTGAAGGACTACGACACGCTTTTGGAGGCGGAGAACAACCCCATGGTGAACCGGGCCCTGTCCGGCCTGTACTCCCCCGGGTCCACCTTCAAGCCCTGCATGGCCGTGGCCGGTCTGGCGGTGGGCTATCTGGCCGCGGACACCACCATCACCTGCACCACGTTCTTTGAGAAGTACCGGGACGCGGGCTACGTGCCCGGCTGTACCGGCGGCCCCCACGGGCCGCTGAACGTCAGCGGCGCGCTGACCTACAGCTGCAATTACTTTTTCTTCACCGTGGGCGACAATATCCAGATAGACGCCATCGACAAGTATGCCTCCGCCTTCGGCCTGGGCGAGCGGACGGGCATCGAGCTGGCCGAGGCCCGGGGCCGGGTATCCTCGCCGGAGTACAAGGCCCAGCTCTACGCCGGAAAGCGCGACGCCTCCTGGTTCGCGGCGGACACCCTGCTGGCCTCCATAGGCCAGGGCCTCACCGGCGTGACCCCCCTCCAGCTGGGCCGTTACGCGGCGGCCCTCGCCAACAGCGGCAAGGTATACAGCTGCTCCATCCTCAAGTCCGCCTCCAGCTACGACTACTCCGAGAGCGTCTACGAGCGGGAGCCGGAGGTTATGAACGAGGTGGAGCTGAACGCGGAGGGCTGGAACCTGGTCCACGAGGGGATGCGGGGCGTGGTCTCCCAGATGGCCGGTACGGCCTGGTCCAGCTTCCTCAACTTCGACTATGAGGTGGCGGCCAAAACGGGCACCACCGAGACAAACACCGCCACCAACGACGCGTTCTTCATCTGCTACGCCCCCTACAGAGACCCGGAGGTCGCCATCGCGGTGGCCATTGAGAACGGTACCAGAGGCGCAAAATTGGGCACCATCGCCCGGGAGATGCTCCAGCACTACTTCGACTTCCAGCAGAGCACACAGGTGACGGAAAACGAGCTGACCATGCTCCACTGACAAGGCATTGCACCGGACCGGGGAGGGCCCCCGGCCCGAGACGATAACAGGATCACGGATATAGGAGGACCGTAATGAATATCGCATTGATGGCACACGACGGAAAGAAGGAACTGATGGTGCAGTTCTGCATCGCCTACTGCGGCATTTTGGCAGAGCACACCATCGTCGCCACGAACACCACCGGCAAGCTGGTGAGCGAGGCCACGGGGCTGCCCATCCATCTGTACATGAACGCCACCCAGGGCGGCGTGCAGCAGATAGGGGCCCGTATCGCCTACAACGAGCTGGACCTGGTCATGTTCTTCGCCGATCCCTACCACCCGGAGCTGTTCGGCCCCGTGAACGAGATAGCCCTCCTGTGCGCCGCCCACAACATCCCCTTCGCCTCCAATGTGGCCACGGCGGAGGTGCTGGTGCAGGGCCTGCGCCGGGGCGACTTCGGCTGGCGAGACATCGTCAACCCCAAGAGCAAGAAGAAATAAGAGACAAGACCCGCTGGCGGCAGCCGCTTCCCGGCTGCCGTCCCATGTAAGGAGCAGATATGAAGAAAATAGAGCCCCGGACCCTGTCCGGGTTTATGGAGCTTTTGCCCGGACCCCAGACCCAGATGCGCGCCATCATGCAGGTGCTGCGCCAGACCTACGCCCTGTACGGCTTCACCCCCATCGACACCCCCGTCATCGAGTCGGCGGAGGTCCTGCTGGCCAAGGGCGGCGGGGAGACCGAAAAGCAGATATACCGCTTTTCCAAGGGGGACACCGACCTGGCGCTGCGGTTCGACCTGACCGTGCCCCTGGCGAAATACGTGGCGAAAAACTACGGCCAGCTGACCTTCCCCTTCCGCCGGTACCAGATAGGCAAGGTATACCGGGGGGAGCGGGCCCAGCGGGGCCGGTTCCGGGAGTTTTACCAGGCCGACATCGACGTGATAGGCGACGGCGCCCTGGACGTGTCCAACGAGGCGGAAATGCCCGCCATTATATGCCAGGTATTTCAGCGGCTGGGACTGGAGCGGTTCTGCATCCGCATGAACAACCGCAAGGTGCTCGGCGGCCTGTTCGAGTACCTGGGCGTGGGGGACAGGGCCGCCGCCATCATGACGGCCATCGACAAGCTGGAGAAGATAGGCCCGGAGAAGGTCACGGCCATTCTCACCGGGGACGAGGTGGGCCTCAGCCCGGAAAAGGCCAGGGAGCTGCTGGCCGTCATCCACGCCGCCGACCCCATGGCCGCCCTGGAGGGGCTGGCCGGAAGGTGCCCGGCGCTGGACGAGGGCATAGCCGCCCTGAAGGCCGTGACGGCCCTCCTGCCGGGGCTGGGGGTGCCGGACGACAAGTGGCGCGTGGACCTGAGCATCGCCCGGGGACTGGACTACTACACCGGCACGGTGTACGAGACCTTCCTGCTGGACTACCCGGAGGTGGGCTCGGTCTGCTCCGGGGGCCGGTATGACGACCTGGCGGGGTATTACACCGACAAGAAGCTCCCCGGCGTGGGGGTGTCCATCGGTGTGACGCGGCTGTTTTACATTTTGCAGGAGCAGGGCCTTTTGAACGAGGCGGTGGTCACCGCCCCCTGCGACGCGCTGGTGATACCCATGGGCGAGGGGCTGGATTACGCCGTCCGCTGCGCCACGGCCCTGCGCGCCGCCGGTGTGCGCACCCAGGTGTACGCCGAGAAGAAAAAGGTCAAGGCCAAGTTCGCCTACGCGGACAAGCTGGCCATCCCCTACGCCGTGGTGGTGGGCTCCGACGAGGAGGCCGCCGGGACGGTGGGGCTGAAGGACCTGCTGTCCGGCGGACAGGTGACCGTCCCTGTGGAGGAGGCCGCCGCCATTATTTTGAAGAGCATTGACCGGTCTGTGAAGCCGGTGAAAGGAAGTAAATGACATGACACAGATGCGCACCCATACATGCAGCGAGCTCCGGCTGGAAAACGCCGGGCAGAAGGTGAAGATCGTCGGCTGGCTGGAGAACGTCCGGGAGGTGGGCTCCGCCCTGGCCTTCGCGGTGATACGGGACTTCTACGGCGTCACCCAGGTGGTGGCTGAGACCGAGGAGATGGTCCGGCAGTTCCGGTCCATCACCAAGGAGAGCACCGTCTCCGTGGAGGGGACGGTCCGGGAGCGGGACAGCAAAAATCCCAAGCTGCCCACCGGGGAGATAGAGATCGTCCCGGAAAAGGTGGAGGTGCTGGGTCGCTGCCACTACGGCGAGCTGCCCTTCGAGATCAACCGCAGCCGGGAGGCGGACGAGGCCATCCGGCTGAAGTACCGGTATCTGGACCTGCGCAACCCCGCCGTGAAGCAGAACATCATCCTGCGCTGTAACGTGGTGGCGGCCCTGCGCAGCGCCATGCTCAGCCACGGCTTTTTGGAGATAACCACCCCCATCCTGACCGCCTCCAGCCCGGAGGGCGCCCGGGACTACCTGGTCCCCGCCCGGAAGCACCCCGGCAAGTTCTACGCCCTGCCCCAGGCCCCCCAGCAGTTCAAGCAGCT
>CANRNA010000053.1 GCA_947631805.1 uncultured Oscillospiraceae bacterium
TCCCGGTCCAGGCGGCATATCAGCGCCCGGGCGTTGTTGTAGTTGGTGATATAGGTGGGGTCTTCCGACAGGATGTATCCCACGATCTGGTTGATGGGGTTATAGCCCTTCACCAACAGGGAACTGTACACGCTCGACATAATCTCCCGTATCTCCTCGCTGTGGTCCAGGACCTTGAACTTGCGGGTGTTCTCTTCCATGCTCATATCCCTCCTTTGTACAGGTTTTTCGTCTAGTCAATCAGCAAATTCATTATAGCATAGCTTTTCACAGAAAGATATTACAAAATTATTAAATTTTGCTGTCCCTGACGAAACGCTCCAGCCGGTCGAGGCCCTCCTTGAGCTCCCCGTCGGAGTAGCAATAGCTCAGGCGCACATAGCCCTCCGTGCCGAAGAACACGCCGGGGATGAGCCCCAGGCCCGCCTCCGCCAGCAGCTTCCGGCAAAAGCTCTTGGAGTCCAGGCCGAACCGGCCAATGGGCAGGAACATGTAAAAGGCTCCCTCCGGCTCCTGGACCGTAAGGCCCATATCCCGCAGACGGCCATACACATAGTCCCGCCGCTTTTTGAACAGCGCCCGCACCGGCTCCACATCGCAGTCCAGGGCCGCCACGCACGCCCGCTGGACGAAGGAGGGCACGGAGGTGACGCAGTACTGGTGGAACACCTGCAGTCTCTCCCGCAAAGGGGCGTCGGCCAGCAGGTATCCCAGCCGCCAGCCGGTCATGGCGTAGGGCTTGGAAAAGCTCTGGACCACGATGATGCGCTCCCGCATATCCTGGTACTCGGAAAAGCTGTGGTACTCCCCGGAGTAGACCAAAGACCGGTACACGTCGTCACAGATGACGAATATGGGCTTGTCCGCCAGCACCTGATGGATGCCGTCCAATGTCTGCTTTGTATAGATGCACCCGGTGGGGTTGTTGGGGGATGTCAGAATGATGGCCTTCGTCCTGGGGGTGATGGCCGCGGCCAGGGCCTCGGGCCGTATCTGGAACCTGTCGTTTTCCGTGGGCAGGCACACAGGCACGCCCCTGCAAAGCCGCACGATGGACTCGTAAAGCCCAAAGGCGGGGGTGGGGATGATGACCTCGTCCCCAGGGTCCAGCACCGTGGCGAAGGAGACGAAAAGCGCCTCCGTAGCCCCCACGGTCAGGATGATCTCCTCCGGCCCGTAGCGGAGACCGTG
Source organism: uncultured Oscillospiraceae bacterium (assembly GCA_947631805.1). Classification (GTDB taxonomy): domain Bacteria; phylum Bacillota; class Clostridia; order Oscillospirales; family Oscillospiraceae; genus CAJOIG01. Next base: position 1,192 of record CANRNA010000053.1, read on the forward strand.
CTCCCTCGCCTCAAAGGCGGATATGGCCTCCAGGGTATAGGGATAGCCGTTGCCGGGGGGATAGTGGGTGTCATTGTCGTCCAGGGCGGCCTTGGCCGCCGCCTTCACCGCCTCCGGGGTGTCCAGGTCCGGCTCCCCGATGGTGAAGCCCACGGCCCCCGGCGTGCTGCGCACCAGATAGGTGAATTCCCGGATGCCGGAGAGCTGCTCGTCCCTTGCCGCGCTGTTGATGGTCAGTTCCATGTTTTGCTCCTTTGCTCCTCTCAGCCCGCCGCCTCGGCGGGGGCCACGTTCATATAGCCGTCCGCGCAGCCGATGCCGAACAGACCGCCCGCGGTCTCCAGGACCTGGTCATAGCCCGTCCACCTGTCGCTGCGGATGGCCTGGATATCGCTGTAATAGCCCAGGATAAGATAGGGACACTCGTCGTACACGATCTGCTGCAGCTGTCCGGCCAGAGTGACGATGGCGTCCCTGCTGGTGGCCGTTTGCAGCTGGCCGTAGGTGTACATATAGTTGTCGCTGGCCCAGCCCGTCAGGCTGTCCACGGACCCGTAGAAGGGCCGGGCGGCCATGATGGCGTTGGTGTCGCCACGCCAGCTCACCATGCACATGTCCCACTCGTCCTTCGGCCCGCACACCTCGGTGATGGGCCCGTCCACGTTCTTCCATCGCACGGTGACGCCCACGCTGGTGAGCCCCTCCTGGAGGATGGTGGCCGCCGTGGAGGACCACTCGTCGTCGCTGGTGGTGTACAGCCGCATCTCCAGGGGCAGCTTGTTGCCCACGTGCTCCAAGTCCCCGTCCTGGTCCACGTCCCCGTAGCCCAGGGAGAGGAATATGGCCTTCGCGGCGTCCGGGTTGAACCCCCGGGGAGACGGGACGTTATAAAAGTAATCCACGCCGGGACTGGCCCACACGGTGCCGCTCATGCCCGCGTCCCCCGCCGACATGGTCAGCATCCTGCTTCTGTCGGCGCAGTACTCCACCGCCTGGCGCATGGCCGGTTCCGTGAACACCCCGGAGCGGGTGTTGAAGGCCACGGCCCACACCTGGGAGCTGGGCAAAAACGCCTGGATGAGCTGCACCCCCGGCACTCCCTCCAGGGTGGTCAGCTGCACGTCCGTCATGCCCAATGCCGCGTCTACCTCCCCGGTGGAGATGGCCCGGCTGGCGCCGTTGGCGGTGGCGTAATAGACAAATTGCAGCTCGTCGATGATGGAGAAGCCCCCGAAATAGTCCACCCGGCTGTCAAAGACCCAGCGCCGGTCGTTGGGGTTTTCCTCTATCATGCGCCGCACGAAGGGGCCCGAGCCGATGAGCTCCTGGCCGGGAAAGTCCTCCGGGTCGTTGGCGTAGTCCTTCCACAACACCTTGGGCAGTATGGGGATGGGGTCGTATTGCAGATCGCCCTTCACATAGGAGGTGGTGATGACGACGGTATAGTCGTCCGGGCAGTGGATGGCGGATATACCGGCCAGGCAGTCGGCGTATACCGGGGAGTTCGGCATCACGTCCTGATAGGTGAAGCGCACGTCCTCCGCCGTCAGGGGCGTGTGGGCCTCGTCGGCAAAGGTCACGTCGTGGCGCAGGCGGATGGTCCAGGTGAGCTGGTCGCTGGAAAGGCTCCAGTCCTCCACCAGGCAGTTCACCGGCTCGCCGCTGGTGTCAAGCCGCCACAGGGGGTCGTATGTCAGCAGGAAGAACTCCTTCGCCAGCTGCCCCTGGGCCGTGGTCGGGTTCAGGCTGTCCGGCTCCTCGCACACCGCCATGCGGAACACCGCGTCCGTGTGCTCTCGCTTGGGCTCCGCGTCCTTGTCCTTCCCGCAGCCGGTCAGGACCGCCAGGGCCAGGCACAGCATGAGCGCCGCCAGCCGTTTGAAATTTCTGTATATCGCCTCTTGCAAGGGGCCACCGCCTTTCCGCCGTCTGTCCGCAAAAGGGCCGTGGTTGCCCACGGCCCTTGCTGTCAATGCGCTAGGGTGATATTATCTGTGTTTCTTCTTCTGGTTCATCACCACGATGATGACCACTGCCAGCGCCACGATCAGGACCACCAGGATGATGACATACAGCATGATGGGGGTCGTATCGCCGGTCACAGGAGAGGTAGGCCCGTTGTTCTGGGGCTGATTGGTCGCCTGAGGCGTGGCCGTGGGTACCGTGGTGGGGGCGGTGGTGGGCGTAGCGCCCTCCAGCGTCACGCTCACCTCAACGGGGTCGCCGCTGGTGAAGGTCACCCGGAAGGTGTACCCGCCGTTGCCCCACGCCTGCCAGCGGCTGCCGCCGTTGACCATAGCGGGCAGAAGGGTGATGTTGCTGCCAGCCAGACGGAAGTCGGTGTTCTCCTTGGCGGTGACCCAGTTGTCGCTGCCAAAGCGGATCTGCAGGCCGCTGGGGGTCCGGCCGTCAAAGGTCATGCTCAGCTCTCCGGCCCGGTTCCAGGTCTCCTTCCGCTTCTGGTCGTTCTGCTGGACCTTCAGGTCCATGGTGATGTTGCTGTAGGTGGAGCCGTCCGCGGCGGGCTGGAAGGTGAAGTACACGTAGTAGTTACCGGCAGCCAGGGTGTCCAGATAGGACTTCCGGAAGCTGATGGTGTTGTAGCCGGTGCTCTCGTCAGTCACGATGTCATAGTCCACACCGGCGGTGAGGGTCTGGGAAGCGGCGCCCACCACGCTCACGGAGACGGTGTTCACCACGGCCTTGGAGAAGGACACGGTCACGCTGTCGTTGGACCCGTTGGTCCAGTTGATCTCATTGCTGCCGCTGATAAGGCCGGGGTCCTTCTCGGTCCCGGGCTGAGCCGCGTTCACGTGGAGCGTCAGCATGGCGCTGCGGTAGGTGGAGCCGTCCGCGTCGGGATTGAAGGTGAACTTGATCTCATAGTCATACCCGGCCTGGAGGGCGTTCAGGTAATCCCCGTGGATGCTGACGGCGGTGCCGTTTTCATAGTTGGCGATGTCGTAATCGACGTCCTGGGTCAGGGTCTGGGGAGCGCCGCCCACGGTGTTGATGGTCACAGTGCTCACCACGGCGTTGGTGAAGTAGCCGATGAGCTCCTCGTCCTCCCCGTTGATGGTCCAAGTGACGTTGGTGCTGGCATTGTTCATGCCCGGATCCTTCTCCGTGGCCGCGCTCACATGGAGGCTCAGGGTGTAGGGAGCGTAGGTGGTGCCGTCCGCGCCGTTATTGAAGGTGAAGTACACATAGTAGTCACCGGCGGTCAGGCTGTCCAGATAGGTCTTCCGCAGGTTGATGGTGTTGTTGCCGGTGCTCTCGTCGGTCACGATGTCATAGTCCACACCGGCGGTGAGGGTCTGGGCGGCCGCGCCCACCACGCTCACGTTCACGGAGTTCACGACGGCCTTGCTGAAGGAGACCTTCGCGCCGTCGGCTCCGCCGATGGTCCAGCTGATGGAGGAGCTGCCCACCAGTCCCGGGTCCGCGCCGGTAGCGGCGGCGGGGGCCACGTCGGTATAGGAGGCCACGGCGGTCAAGTTGCCGGTGACCTGAATGGTGGCGTTCTCCGCGTAGGTGTTGCCGTCGATGACCCAGTTGGCGAACTGCTTGCCCTCCGGGGCCGTGAACTGGCTGCTGAAGGTGAGCAGCTGCTGCTCGGCGCCGGGCTGGATGTCCTCGATGGTGTAGGTGTACTCGTCGCCCTCGTTGGCCATGAAGACGATGTCATAGGTCTCGGGGATGATCTCGTTCCACTGGGCGTACACGGTGGTGTCGCCGCTGATATCAACGCTGTAGCCCTCGGTGAAGATGTCCTCCCCCACCTTCCAGCCCGCGAACTCATAGCCCTCGGGGGCGGTGAAGGTGCAGGTGGGAAGCGTCACAGGGCTGCCCTGGTTGATATAGACCGGGTCGATAGCGCCGGAGCCGCCGTTGGGGTCATAGGTGACGGTGTAGGTCACGGCGATGGGCTCGGCCACATCCCACTGGGCCTGGGCGACGGCATCGCCGTTAATGGCGGCCGTGGTCTCCCAGGGCTGATAGAGGGTGCCGTCCACGAGCCAACCGGCGAACACATAGCCCTCGGGCGCGGTGAAGCCGCAGTCGGGCAGCGTCAGGCCCTGACCGGCCGTCACATCGGAGGCATCAACGGCACCGGAACCGCCGTTTGCGTCATAGGTGACGGTGTAGACGATGTCCTTCCAGATGGCGTTCACGCTCAGGCCGATATACCAGGGGCCGGTGGTCTCCCCCGCCTGGTAGAAATCGTTGCCGATCTGCCAGCAGTCGAACTGCTTGCCCTCCGGGGCGGTGAAGCCGCACTCGGGCAGGGTCAGCATGCCGTCGGAGGTGATAACGGAGTCCTCCATCTCCCCGGCGCCGCCGTTGGCAAAATAGGTGACGGTGTAGCCCACGGGCACGGAGTAGGCGGGCAGGCCGGTGTTGCTCTCCGGCTGCTGCTCAGGCTCGGGCTCCGGCTGCTGCTCGGGCTCGGACTGGTCCTCCTCGATATAGGGCTTGGAGGTGGCCACCGCCTGGAGGCTGCCGCCGTCCGCCGTGATCTTCAGCACGGGCACGTCGCTGTTGGCCCCCACCTTGACGGTCTGGTTGCTGTCAGCGGAAGCGGTCACGCCGTTCAGGGCGTCGCCGCCCTCGTCGGTGACAAGCAGCAGGTGGATGCCCGCGGCAAAGACCGTGTCAGCCACGGAGCTCTCGCCCACCGCCACCACAGGGCCCTCCACGGAGGATATGATCCCCGCCAGGGTCCCCGCGTCCAGCTCGCCGTTCACACCCACCAGGGTGATCTTTTGGCCGTTGTACTCCTTGGTGATGGGCTCGCCCAGGTAGAGGGCCTCATAATCCCCGCCTGTGGGGCCAAGCATCATGGCGTCGGCGGCGTGGGTCCGCACGAAGGCCATGTCGAATCCGGCATGGTCCCCGTCGCTGCCGGACACGTCCAGAATGATACCGTTTGGATACTCTGCTTTCAGGGCCGCCAGCTCGTCCCCGTTCAGGGCAGAGCCGTTCACGGCCAGGATGGCGAACGCGTCATCGGCCCGGGCCGTCACACCAAGGCTCAGGCACAGGCACAGGATGATGCCGAACACCACCAGCGTGGTCAGTACTTTTTTCATAAGTCAGTTCCTCCGGATCCTCGTATTCCCGTTGATGTAATCTTTTTGTTATTTCTTGTTAACTCCAACTGGATTCGGTTACAATTCTATCATCAATTCTCTGGGTTGTCAACGAGAGTTTCTTAAGATTTTATAAATTTTACGGGGAATTTTACCTTTTTGTCATGAATTGTTCCGTTTGTCCGTCTCCATGCCCGCCAGAGTGTTCACCCAGTAGCGCCTGTGCACCAGCACCGCGCCGATGACACACTTGATGAGCACGGTGGAGACGCTCAGCCCGTACACCGCCAGGATGCCCAGGCCCGTCCGGTGGGCCAGCAGCCACGCCACCGGCACGTTCACCGCCCAGGAGAAGCAGCTGTCGAACAGCACCGTCACCAAAGTCTTTCCCCCGGAGCGCATGGTGAAGTAGCTGCCGTTGGCAAAGCAGTCGAAGGGCAGGACCACCGCCATGACCCGTATCAGGTCCGCCGCCAGAGCGCGCACCTGACCGTCGGTGTTGTAAAGCCGGGGAAACAGCCCCGACACGCCCCACATGATAAGGGCGATGACCGCCGCCAGGGCCACGCCCATGGCCAGCAGCTTTCTGTCCGTGTCCACGGCCTGCTCCGTCTGGCCCGCCCCCAGCTCCTGGCCCACCAGGATGCCGATGGTGCTGCCCACGCTGAAGGCCACCGCCGTGAACACGTCGAACAGCACGTAGGCGATGTTCAGCGCCGCCATGACGGTAATGCCCCTGGTGGAGTATATCTGGGTCAGGGTGGCGGTGCCCAGGCACCAGAGCGCCTCGTTGGCAAGCAGGGGCATGCTCCGGCGGACCATATCCCCCAGCATGGCCCGGGGCATGGGAAAGCCCTCCATCATCCGGCGGGTGAACAGCACCTCGTCTCTGTGGCGCCAGCTCCACCCCAGGCACACCCCCAGCTCCACGAACCGGGACACCACCGTGGCCACGGCGGCGCCCCGCACTCCCATGGCCGGGGCCCCCAGCTTGCCGAATATGAGCACCCAGTTCAAAAACAGGTTCACCCCCACCGCGGACCAGGACGCCGCCATGGGCACCACCGCGTGGCCCGCCTCCCGGAGGGTGGTGGCGTAGGCCATGGCCGCCGCGTAGGGTATCATCCCCCACAGCATCACCCGCAGGTAGTCCATGGCGTAACCCTCCACCAGGGCGCTCTCCGCCTCCCCGCCGGTGATGTAAAGGCCCACCAGCGGGCGGCCTCCCAGGGCGAAGACCCCCATGCACACGAGGCACACCGCCATGGATGTGAACAGCTTGTAGCGAAACGCCGCCTTGAACGACCGCTCCTGCCCCGCGCCCCAGTACTGGGCGCAGAATATGCCCGGCCCGGACACGGTGCCGAATATCACCAGATTGAAGATGAAGAAGAGCTGTCCCACCACGGCCACGCCGCTCATGGAGGCGGTGCCCGTCTGGCCCACCATCACGTTGTCCAGCAGGGAGACGATGTTCGTCACCGTGTTCTGGAGCATGATGGGCAGAGCCACCGTCAGCGCCCGGCGGTAAAACCGCCTGTCCCCTATGAATTTTTCCATCCTGTTCCCCACAGCGGTCCGTCCCTTCTTCGCGCATTGAGAGCAAGTATACCAGATAGGCCGCGGCCTTGTCAAATCCTTCCCCGGCGCGGAAAATGTGTTTCCTTTTTCCGGGATTTGTGATAATGTATATATGTATCCGATATTATGCACACTAGACCGTATCACTGCCGGAGAGGAGCCGTCATCATGAAAGCTGTCATTTCCATCATCCTGTCTGTCGTCATGGCCCTGGGCGCGTCGGACCCTCTGGCCGCGGCCCGGCGGCCTTCCGCGGCAAAGAGCGCCACGCTGGCGGCTCCCGCGGCGCAGGTGTCGGCGGCCCTCAGGCCGGGGACAGCCTGGGAGGATATGGCGTACAGCCACTACGACCCGGCGGATTTTTACGACGGCGTGGAGGAGCTGACCGCCCTGGCCGGGGGTGAGGACGCCCAGGCCGTGACGGACCTTTACGATGAACTGTACGACGAGCTCGCCCGCATCGACACCCTCTGCTCCATCGCCTACATCCACTACTGCGGCGACGTGACGGACGAGTACTGGTCCGGGGAGAGCGTGTACAGCGAGGGGGTCCTGTCCGAGACCACGGACGCCCTCTCCACCGCCTGCCGCCAGGTGATGGCCGGTCCCTGCGCGGACGCCTTCCGGGCCCATATCGGGGACGGGGCGGCGGATGCCTTCGCGGCCTACGTGCCCCTGACGGACAGGGAGTCGGAGCTCCTCGCCCGGGAGTCGGAGCTGGTGGACGAATATTACTCCATCATGGACGGGGCAGACGACGCCGTGTTCGAGTACGACGGCGAGACCTGGGACTGGGACAGGCTCAACGGCATGGACGGCATGGACCTGGCCTACCGGGACTACGACGGGTATCTAGAAGTGTATTACGGCCTGCAGCGCTCCATCAACCAGCAGGTGGGTCCCGTCTTTCTGGAGATGGTCCAGCTCCGGGCGGAGATAGCCCAGATCGAGGGCTATGAGAGCTACGCCGACCTTGTCTACGAGCAGACCTACGGCCGGGATTACACCTGCGCCGACGCCCAGGCCCTTTGCGACGCGGTGAAAAAGCTGGCCCCCTCCTATTACGAGGACCTTTACTACAGCGATCTGGTATACGCCGCCGGGGACGTGACCCCCATCATGGACCGGGACGCCCTTTTGGAGACCGTGGGCCAGTATGCCGCACGGCTTGACCCCATGCTGGCGGAGCCCTGGGAGTTCATGACCACCTACGGCCTGTACGACCTGGGCGACGGGGAGGGCCGGATGGATGGGGCCTATACCCTGGGCCTGAGCCAGCCCCAGCAGCCCTTCGTATTCATCACCCTGGGGGGCGACTGCTACGACCTGGGCACCCTCTCCCACGAGTTTGGCCACTACGTGAACGAGTACTACTGCCCCGTGCCCGACCTTCTCACCTCTGTGGGCAGCTTCGACCTGATGGAGATACACTCCACCGGCCTGGAGGCGTTGTTCACCGCCTTTTACGACGACAT
>CANRNA010000054.1 GCA_947631805.1 uncultured Oscillospiraceae bacterium
CGGTAGCCGGTGATGAAGTAATCTATCTTCTGGAACCGCTTGCCCAGGGTCGTGGAGGCGGCGGCCCCCAGGGCCAGGCCCACGGCGCTGGCGATGACGCACCGTTCCTGGTCCAGGTGGAGCATGGCGCCCACGGCGTAGCCCAGAAACAGCATGGCCACCGGCAGCATGTAGATGAGCAGCGTCACCTTCAGGATGGTCTTCGTCTCGCTCTCCAGCACCACGCGCTCGCCCGGCTGGGCGAATATCTTGTTGTGGGCCGTCACGGATATCTGCTTGCCGTAGATGCACTCTCCGCATCCGGAGCAGTGGCTGCACGCGGTGACGCGCTCCACGGCCACCTCGGCAAAGCCCTTGTCCAGCAGCTTGGTCACGATACCGGTCTGGGTCATCTCTCTTCCTCCATTTGGATATACAGCGGGTAGCTCCCCACGGCCCCGGCGTTTTCAAAGCCGTCCACGTACACGATGGTGGGCACCCTGGTAGTGGTGGGCACCCGGGAGGCGTCGGCCACGCCGGTCAGGTCTGCCACGATCCGTATGTTGTTGGCGTTTATCTTGTCCAGCACATCCTCCGGCGCCCGGATGGTCACGATCTTGTTGCCGTCCATGACGCTGGCGGTGTAGCCGTCGGGGACATTCGTATAGCGCAGGTTCGTCACCGTGAACAGCTTCGTCGCCAGGCCCGTGAACTCCATGTCCACCGTGGCCGAGGTCTCGCCTGACAGGCACTCCACCCCGTTTGGCAGCACGATGGGATAGACCGTGGGCTCAAAGGACAGGTAGCTGCCCAGCTGGATGGTGGCCAGATAGACGATGTTCAGCCCGTCCAGGGTGGCCGCGTCTCCGGCCACGGTGATGGTCTTGGGCTGGATGTCCACCAGCACGTTGTCCGCTGTGGCGCCGCCGCCGCTGATAAGGTCCATCCCCAGGGCGACCTCCTTCACCGTGCTCACCGGCACGTTCACCGACACGATCTCCGTGTCGGACTGCACGTCGTCAAATTCCAGTGGGTTGCCGTCCGCGTCCAGCAGCACATAGTTGCCGGTGGCGGTGAAGGCGGCGCTCACCTCGTCTCTCGCCACCACCACCTGGACCTTATTGATCTGGTCCAGCTCCTCCTCGGGCCCTGTGAAGGTGATGGAGGCCGGGTCGAAGGTCATCTCCGCCGCGTCCACGATATACCCCTCCCCCGGGGTGCCCTCAAAGCTGCCGGTGACCGGCCAGCTCCTGGTGGCCAGCTTGCTTATCTGCAGGCCTATGGTCTGGGGGAAGCGGCCCGTGTCCTGGATGTTGGCCTGGTTCACCGTGGAGGGATAGCTCAGGGTATAGGTCATGGCCCGGTAGCCCGCCATGGTGATGTTGGACAGGTTCACCACGGCCTTGATGTCCTCGCTGTTGATCTGGGACAGGTCCCGGCGGGTGCCCCGGAGCGTCACGTTCACCGTGGTCGCGTCCTGGTCGGACACCACCAGGTTCAGGGTGTCGCGCATGGCGTCCTGGCCGGTGAAGGCCACCTCCACCCCGTAGAGGGTCTTGGTCTCGGACGCCCCATAGTTGGAGGTATAGTATAACCATATCACCAGCGCCGAAAACAGGCTCAGCAGCGCCCAGAACAGGCGGCTGTTGAAAACGCTTTTGTGCTCTGCGGCTGAAGTTTGATTTCTCATGTATTATCCCCTTTTCCGGGTCAGGCGGCCCAGCAGGCCCGTCCGCTCCATATCGTCGGCCGGGAGCAGCTCCCGGCGAAGCAGCGCCTCAAAGGTGTCCGGGGACAGATGGCGCTTTAAAAGCCCGTCCTGGGCCACGCTGATGGCGCCCGTCTCCTCGGAGACGATGACCACCACCGCGTCGGACCGCTCGCTCATACCGATACCGGCCCGGTGGCGCATCCCCAGGTCACGGCTCAGGTTGGAGTTCTCCGACAGGGGCAGCATGCACCCCGCCGCCGCCAGGCGGCCGTCCCGGATGATGACGGCCCCATCGTGGAGGGGAGACTTGTTGAAAAACACGTTTTTCAGAAGCTCCGACGTGACGAGCCCGTCCACCTGGGTGCCGGAGGCCATGGCCTCGTTCAGCCGGTTGGTGCGCTCGAACACGATCAGCGCCCCCGTACGGCTGCGGGACATGTCCTCGCAGGCGTAGACGGTCTGCATGATGGACTTCTCCATGGAGGGGATAGCGCCGCCCCGGCCGAACAGGGACATGAACCTGTACGAGCCCACCCGCTCCAGGGCCCGGCGTATCTCCGGCTGGAACAGCACGATGACCGCCAGGAAGCCTATCTCGAACACCTGCCGCAGCAGGAAGGAGGTGAGCGTCAGCTCCAGAACGCTGGACAGCCATAAGGCCGCCAGCAGCAGCAATATGCCCTGGGCCACGCGGACGGAATTCGTCCGGCGGACGAAGGCTATCCCCGCGTAGACCGCTGTCGCCACGATCAGCACGTCCAGTATGTCGGACGGCCCCATGGTCAATATCAGTTTGAACGAATCTCTCACATTGTTCAGAAAATCACTCATCGGTCGGCTCCACTGTTTACCCGTCGTTCCCTGGCAAAGTACTCTACGTCAACTTTGTATTATATAACAAAAGGCCGCCTTTGGCAACATAATTTCTGCCGGAGTCCTGCGTAAAAAACGCACGGCCCGCGCCGCGGGCCGCGATAGGACTTACGCCTTCACCCCAATATATCCTTCACCGCCTCTGCGGCGGCCACCGCCTCCCGATAGGTGTTGAAGGGCGAAAAGCTGAAGCGCACCGTCCCCCGCTCCAGGGTCCCGGCCGTTTTATGGGCCAGGGGGGCGCAGTGGAGCCCCGCCCGGACGGCCACGCCTTTCTCTCCCAGCCGGGCGGCGGCCTCCTCGCAGTCCATGTCCCCTATCTGCACAGACAGCACGCCTGTCTGGATATCCTTGTCCGGGGCCCGGAACTGCCTGACCCGGCCGTCCCGGGGCAGAGCGTTGGAAAACGCCTCCAAAAGCTCCCGCTCATGGGCCAGCACGGCGGGGCACGTCTCTCTTTCCAGCCAGCGGACCCCCGCCAGGAGCCCGGCGATGCCCGGCACGTTGTGAGTGCCCGCCTCCAGCCGGTCCGGCAGCACGTCCGGCATGTCGGGCTCGGCGCTCATGGAGCCGGTGCCGCCCCGGAGCAGTGGCTCTCCCGGCTCCCGGCACAGCAGCACCCCCGTGCCCTGGGGGCCCAGAAGGCCCTTGTGGCCCGGCATGGCGGCCCAGGCGCAGCCCAGGCCGTCGAAGTCCAGCCCCACCGCCCCGGCACCTTGGGACGCGTCCACGATCAGCGGCACTCCCTCCCGGCGGCAAAGGGCGGCTATCTCCTCCACCGGCAGGATATAGCCGAACACGTTGGACACCTGGGTGCAGACGGCGGCTTTCGCCCCCGGCAGCCTCTCCCGGAAGGCCCGGATGGCCTCCTCCGGCCTGAAAAGCGGCGAGGCGGCTACCCGGATGTCCGCCCCTAGGCCCCACAGGGGCCGCCACACCGCGTTGTGCTCGTAGCCGGATATGACCACCCTGTCCCCCGGCCCTATCAGGGAGCGGATGGCGATGTTCAGCCCGTGGGTGGCGCTGGAGGTGAAGACCACCTGCTCCGGTCTTTTGACGCAGAACATGTCCGCCAGGGCCGTCCGGCAGTCCAGCACCGTGTCCGCCGCCAGCATGGCGCTCTCATAGCCCCCGCGGCCGGGGCTGGACATGGTCCTCATGGCCTCCGCCACTGCGTACGCCACGCTGGCGGGCTTTTGCAATGTGGTGGCGGCGCTGTCCAGATAGATCATACCGCCGCCTCCAATGTGCCGTCAGGATGGCGCAGGAGCACCCGTTCCGGCTTCAGGTCAGCCCCCGCCAGCAGGGCCATGGCCTTTTCCCGGTACCGGGCGGGGACGGTGACGCAGTAGGCGCACCCCCTGGTGGACGCGGCCTTCGGCACCCGGGACACGGCGGCTGTGACGCCCGCCCGTTCCAGTATCCGGGCCGCCCGCTGGGCGTAGGTCAGGCTTCGGAAAGTGAGCAAGTAGTGCATAAGCGTATCTCCATTCTGCTCGCCGCCTGCGGGAAGCGGCTGCATATATCCGGGCCTGTGCGCACGCAAAGACCCTCCCGCATCTGGTCTCAGGCCATTGTATGCGGGAGGGTGTCCGTTGGGTGTCTCTCAGCGCAGCAGCGCCACCGCGTGGCAGCTGATGCCCTCGCCGGAGCCGGTGAAGCCCATGCGCTCCTCGGTGGTGGCCTTCACGCTGACGGCGGAGATGTCCGCCTCCAGGTCGGCGGCGATGTTCCGGCGCATCCGGTCCAGATAGGGAGCCAGCTTGGGCCGCTGGGCGATGACGGTCACGTCGCAGTTCTCCAGGGCGAAGCCCGCCTCTCTCGCCGCCGCCATGGCCGCGCGCAGGATGACGCGGCTGTCGATGCCCTCTGTGGCCGGGTCGCTGTCCGGAAACAGGTGGCCGATATCCCCCAGAGCAGCCGCCCCCAAAATGGCGTCCGCCAGGGCGTGGAGCAGCACGTCCGCGTCCGAGTGGCCCAGCAGGCCCTTTTCAAAGGGTATCTCCACCCCGCCGAGGATGAGCTTTCTCCCCTCCGTCAGCCGGTGGGCGTCGTATCCGTGTCCTATCCTCACTGGTGTCTCTCCTTCCATATCATCTCCGCCACGGCCAGGTCCAGGGGCGTGGTGATCTTTATATTCTCCTCGCTGCCACGGGACAGGGCCACCCTGCCGCCGGTGCGCTCCACCGCCGCGCAGTCGTCCGTCACATCCGGGGCGTTGGCCGCCGCGTCCATGAGCGCGGCCCGTATCAGGTCCGCCTGGAAGCACTGGGGGGTCTGGACGGCAAAAAGGGACGACCTGTCCGGCGTGGACAGCACCAGGCCGTCTTTGGCTACTTTCACCGTGTCCTTCACCGGCACCGCCGGGGCCGCCGCCGTGTGACGCCAGGCGGTCCAAAGCCCGTCCAGTATCACGTCCTCCGTCACCAGAGGCCTGGCCCCGTCGTGGATGGCAATGAGCTCCACCCGGCCGGATACAGCCCTCACCCCGTTCAGGCAGGACCGGGCCCTGGTCGCGCCCCCGGCGGGGAACGCTCCGGCCTTGGTGATACCGCCCCGGGCGCACAGGGCCCTCACGGTATCCTCCATGTCCGGGCGGACCACCACCGCGATCTCCCTGACGGCCTCCGTCCTCTGGAAGGCCCGGAGGGTGCGCAGCAGCACCGGCTCCCCCGCCAGGTCCGCCATCAGCTTGTCCCCCCCGAACCGGGCGCCGGACCCGGCCGCCACGATGACCGCTGCGGCGTAAGGCAGCCGCTCCGTCTTCAGTTTATCCGCCCAAACGCCCATATCGGCCTCCTCATAACGGCCTGTTCGGCCCCATATATTGGATTATACCCGTTTGGGACATCTTACGCAAGTGCAGGGAGGGCTTTTATTGCTTCGGGACAGAACACTCGCCTTCAACACCGCCCTTCTCACCGGCTCGGGGCTGGCGATGCGGCTGGTGGGCATGGTCTGGCAGATATGGCTCGTCAGCCGCATCGGCGAGGCGGGCATCGGCCTGTTCCAGCTGGTGATGAGCGTCAACGCCCTGGCCGTCACCGTGGCCATGTCCGGCAGCCGCTACGCCGTCACCAGGCTGGTGTCGGAGGAGCGGGGTCTGGCCCGGCCCCACGGGGCGGCCCAGGCGCTGGAAAACTGCATGGTATACGGGCTCCTGTTCGGCCTGGCGGCGGGGGCGATACTGATGCTGGCGGCGGAGCCCCTGGGTTTTCTGTGGCTGGAGGACGCCCGGACCGTCCGACCCCTCATGCTCCTGGCCCTCACCATGCCCCTGACCGGCGTTGACTCGGTGATGCACGGCTACTTTACCGCTGTGGGCCGGGTGTGGAAGAGCGTGGCCGTGTCCGTGTGTCAGCAGCTGGTGACCATCGCCGCCACGGCGTGGCTGCTCAGAGCCGTGCCCGCCGGGGACCTGGAGCGGGCCGTGGCCATGATAACCGGAGGCTCCCTGCTGGGAGAGGCCGTTGGTGTGGCCGCTCTGGGGGCGGCTTATCTCATGGACCGCCGCCGCTACGGGATACGCCGGGACAGGACCGCCCCGGCCCTGCCGGGCATGACCGACAGGATGCTGACCATCGCCCTGCCCCTGGCCGCCGCCTCCTACGCCAGGAGCGGCCTTTCCACCCTCCAGCACCTGCTGGTGCCCAGGGGTCTGCGGGCCTCCGGCCTGACGGCGGCCGCCGCCCTGGCGGGCTATGGCATCATCCAGGGCATGGCCCTGCCCGCAGTGCTGTTCCCCTCCTGCCTGATGATGGCCGTGGCGGAGCTCATCGTGCCCAAGCTCACGGAAAAGCAGATACAGGGCAAGCGGGACAGCATCCGCCGCATCACGGAGGACGTGCTGTGGAAGGGGTTTCTGTTCAGTGCCGTCACCGCCAGCCTTCTGCTGGGGCTGGGGGACAGCCTGGGCCTGGCCCTGTACGGCTCCCGGGAGGCGGGGCAGTACATCCAGGTGTTCGCGCTCATCGTGCCGGTGATGTACATGGACATGGCCACGGACGGCTGTCTCCGGGGCTTGGGAGAGATGATGTTCTGCATGTATGTGAACATAGCGGACGTAGGCCTGAGCGCCCTGCTGGTGTGGCTGCTGCTCCCCGGCTGGGGCCTGAACGCCTACATATTCGTGATATGCTTCACGGAGATATTCAACTTCGTCCTCAGCATGGGGCGGCTCCGAAGGGTGTCCGGCTTCCGTCTGCCCCCCGCCCTGGTGGGCAGGGCAGCCTTGTGGGCGGCTCTCAGCGGGGCTCTTGCCCGGCTGCTGGGGGCAATGTGGGGCGCCGGGCGCAGTCCCGCGGCGCTCATACTGTCCATGGGGGCGGGCCTGGCCCTTTACGGGGCGGTCATGGCCCGGCATATCACGATACCTTTGACAGAGGGCGAATAATTTGGTAAGCTAAAGGCGGGAAGTGATCGCTATGATTTTGACCGTCGATCTGTCCAACTCCCGCATCACCCTGGCGGGGGTCCGGGACGGAAATATACGCTTTTCCTGCCAGATATCCACCGTGAAGACCCGCACGGCGGACGAGTACGCCGCCCTGATGGGCCTGCTGCTGGAGCGCAACTGCGCCCAGTGGCGGCCGCTGGAGGGGTGCATCCTGTCCTCGGTGGTGCCGGAGCTGACGCTTGTGCTCCGCCAGGGGCTGGAGCGGCTCACGGGCCAGAGCGTGATGGTGGTGGGTCCGGGGGTGAAGACGGGACTGAACATCCGTCTGGACGACCCCTCCGAGCTGGGCAGCGACTTTGTGGCCGCCGCCGTGGCGGCCCAGGACCGGTATCCCCTGCCCGTCATCACCGTGGACATGGACACCGCCATCGGCATGGGCGTCACGGACGGGGACGGCCGCTACATCGGCGGCGTCATCGCCCCTGGCATCATGGTCTCCACTGCCGCTCTCACCAGCCGGGCCTCCCTGCTGCACAACGTGGTGCCCCAGGCGCCGGGCCACATCATCTGCAAAAACACCGACGAGTGCATGCGCTCGGGCATCATCTACGGCGCGGCCGCCATGGTGGACGGCCTGCTGGCCGGGATGGAGGAGGAGCTGGGCCAGAGCGCCTCGGTGGTGGCCACCGGCGCCTGGGCCGAGGCCGTCATCCCCCACTGCCGCCGCCGGGACATCCACCTGGACAGGGACCTGATCCACCGGGGCCTGTGGCTCATCTGGAAGAAAAACCAAAAGCATTGAGACCTGCCGCCCCTAGGAGGCGGCGGGGCCCTTCGCCCGGAAAGGGCGGGGAAAGGCGCGCGCCGTGACCCGTAAAAAGAAAAAGCTGTCCCAGGCCATGACCTTCATTTTGCTGTTCGGCATCGTCAGCCTGTTTTCCGACATGACCCACGAGGGGGCGTCCAGCATCCGGGGTGCCTATATGGCCCTGCTGGGGGCCTCCGCCGGGGCCATAGGCTTCGTGTCCGGCCTGGGGGAGCTGATAGGCTACTCCATGCGGTATGTGTTCGGCCGTCTGGCGGACAAGACGGGCCGGTACTGGACGCTGACCATTGCCGGGTACGTGCTGGACATCCTGGCGGTGCCCGCCCTGGCCCTGGTGGGAGAGCACGGCTGGATAGCCGCCTGCGGGCTGCTGATGGTCCAGCGGATGGGCAAGGCCATCAAAAAGCCAGCCAAGGACACCATCATGTCCTTTGCCGCCTCCCAGGAGGGGGCGGGCAGGAGCTTCGCCATCCAGGAGGCCCTGGACCAATTCGGGGCCTTTCTGGGGCCGGTGCTGCTGTACGCGGTCATGCTCCTGCGCACGGACGCCAGCGCCCGCGACACCTACGCCCTGTGCTTTGCCATGCTGGCCGTGCCGGGGGCCGTGACCATCCTGCTGCTGCTCGTCACCAGGGCGAAGTTCCCCCACCCGGAGCGGTTCGAGCCGGAGCCCAAACAGTACGTGCCCTTTGCCCTCAAGCGCCCCTTTGTGCTGTACATCGCCGGTATCAGCCTGTTCGCCTTCGGGTTCATCGACTACTCCCTGGTCATCATGCACGTGTCCCGCCATTGGACGGACATGGCCCCCGGCCTCGCGGAGACATCGTCCATCGTGAGCACGGGCACGCTCCCCCTGCTCTATGCCGGGGCCATGCTGATGGACGCGGTGAGCGCCCTGGTCTTCGGGTATCTGTACGACAAAAGGCCCGCCGCGGCGCTCGTCTGGTCCACCCTGCTCTCCGCCCCCTTCGCCCCCCTCATCTTCGCCGCCCGGTCCGTGCCCTGCCTGCTGGCCGGTATCGCCCTGTGGGGGGTGGGCATGGGGGCCCAGGAGTCTATTTTGAAGGCCGCCGTGACCGGCATGGTCCCCAAGGCCAGCCGGGCCACCGGCTACGGCATATTCGAGTGCTCCTTTGGGGTGTTCTGGTTTCTGGGCAGCTGGCTTCTGGGGGTGCTGTACGACGTGTCCGTACCCGCCATGATCTGCCTGTCCGTGGCCGCCCAGCTGGCCGCCATTCCCCTTTATATCGCCTCGGTACGGCTGAACAGGCCGTGACGGCGCAAAGCGATACCCCCTGGCCGTGCGCCCGGGGGTGTTTGTTGTTTTTCGCTTACGGCGGCCCGATGTCCGTCCGATCGGACGCATCGGTTTCAAAAAGCCGGACGGTCGCCCGTCCGGCTTGATGGTATTTTATTTCCCCTGGATGTACCGGTCGATGCCCGCGGCGCCGACCTTGCCGGC
>CANRNA010000055.1 GCA_947631805.1 uncultured Oscillospiraceae bacterium
CTGGCCATATTCGCCGCGGGGATGACCGGCGGGCTGTTCGGCTTTCTGGTGTATAACTTCCACCCGGCCAAGTGCTTTATGGGGGACACGGGGAGCCTGTTTCTGGGCGGGGCCGTGTGCGGCATGGCCTTTGCGCTGGATATGCCCCTGATACTGGTGCCCCTGGGCATCGTGTTCATATTCGAGACCCTGAGCGACATCATCCAGGTGACGTACTTCAAGCTGACCCACGGCAAGCGGATATTCAAAATGGCTCCCTTCCACCACCATCTGGAGATGGGCGGCTGGCTGGGCCACAAGTGGACAGAGGTGCAGATCGTGGCCCTGTTCACCTGTATCTCCGTCCTGGGCGCGGTGGTGGCGTTTTACTCCTGCGTGGGGCGGTTCTCGTGACGGGCAGGAAGGATGAAGGTCAAGGCTGTACGGACAAGAGCGAAGGAGGGTGAGGGCAGTGCCCGCAAAGGCGGATAATGTGGTCAGCTACGGCAGCGGACGGCTGGCGGACTATACATACGACAACCCCATCGAGCGGGGCGGGGTGGACCTGCCCTTCGCGCTGCTGAGCCTGCTGCTGCTGGCGGTGGGGGTCATCATGGTGCTGTCGGCCAGCTTCGCCAGGGCCTATTACGACCCCGGCAACACCACCGGCGGCAACGCCACGTACTATTTCGTGCGCCAGGCCCTGTTCGCCCTGTGCGGGGTGGGCGTGATGTTCGCCTGCTCCCGGTTCCCCATGAACTTCTACCGGCGCATATCGGGCATCGTGATGCTGGTGTCCCTGGCCATGCTGGTGCTGGTGCTGGTGCCCGGCATCGGCGAGAAGGCCAACAACGCCCGCCGGTGGATAAACCTGAAGTTCACCACCTTCCAGCCCTCGGAGATCGCCAAGATCGGCGTCATCATGTATTTCTCCGTGCTGGTGTGCAAGTATAAGGACAAGATGCGCAGCATCAAATACGGCATCGTGCCCTTTGCCACCATTCTGGGCATGATATGCTTTTTGCTGGTGCTGGAGCCTCACATGTCGGCCATCATCATCATTTTGGCCATCGGCCTGGTGATGCTGTTTCTGGGGGGGCTGCCCCTGTACTGGTTCATAGGCGGCGGCGCGGCGGCGGGAGGACTGCTGGCCGTGGGCTACGCCCTGTTCCCCTACGTGCGGGACCGGTTCTCCGCCTGGCTGAACCCCTTCGCGGATATGTCCGGCGACGGGTATCAGATCGTGCAGAGCCTCTACTCCATCGGCTCCGGCGGCCTGCTGGGGAAGGGACTGGGGGCGTCCATGCAGAAGTATTTGTATCTGCCCGAGGAGCACAACGACTTCATCTTTTCCATCGTGGCCGAGGAGCTGGGCTTCATCGGGGCCATGCTCATCCTGGCCCTGTTCGCCATGCTCATCATCCGGGGCTACTGGCTGTCCATCCACGCCAGGGACCGGTACAGCGCCCTGGTGGGGGCGGGCATCACCACCCACCTGGCCATGCAGGTGATACTGAACGTGGCCGTGTGCACCAACTCCATCCCCTGCACGGGCATATCCCTGCCGCTGTTCAGCTACGGCGGCACGGCGCTGCTGCTGCAAATGGCGGAGCTGGGCATCATTCTGTCCCTTTCGCGGGACATTCCGGAGAAGCGGTAAATGAGATTTCTTTTCACATGCGGCGGTACCGCCGGACATATCAACCCCGCCCTGGGCGTGGCGGGCCGGATAAAGGAGCTGCTCCCCGACGCGGAGTTCCTGTTCGTGGGGGCGGAGGGCCACATGGAGACCGAGCTTGTCCCCCGGGAGGGCTACCCCATCAGGACCGTGCGGATAGCGGGATTTCGCCGGGGCGTGTCGCCCAGGATGATAGCGGAGAACGTGCAGACCGCGGCCAGGCTGGTGAAGGCCTGCCGCCAGGCGAAGGGGTATATCCGGGAATTTAAGCCGGACGTGGCTGTGGGCACCGGGGGATATGTGTGCTATCCGGTGCTGAAAATGGCCTCCGACATGGGCATCCCCACGGCGGTGCACGAGTCCAACGCCGTGCCGGGCCTGACCACGAAGCTGCTGGCCCGGAGCGTGGACCGCATCCTGGTGGGGCTCAGCGAGAGCCGGGATTTTTACAGCCACCCGGAGAAGGTGGAGGTCACCGGCACCCCCGTGCGGGTGGACTTCCGGGGGGTGGACATGGCCCGGGCCCGGCGGGAGCTGGGGCTGGAGCCGGATAAGCCCGTGGTGCTGGCGGTGTTCGGCTCCCTGGGGGCGGAGTACATGAACAGGGCCATGGTGGGCTTCATCCGCCGGATGGGCGCCCAAGGCGGTTTTCGACTGATATATGCCACCGGCAAGCGGTATTATGACGGTGTGCGCCAGACCCTGGCGGCCCAGGGGCTGGACCACACCCCTGGACTGGACCTGCGGGAATATGTCTATGATATGCCCAAGGTCATGGGGGCTGCGGACGTGATCATCTGCCGGAGCGGGGCGTCCACCATCAGCGAGCTGACCTATCTGGGCAAGGGAGCGGTGATCGTGCCCAGTCCCAACGTGGTCAACAACCACCAGGAGAAGAACGCCCGGGTGCTGGATAAGGCCGGGGCGGCCAAAATGCTCCTGGAGGGGAAATTCGACGGGGACGGCCTGTTCGACACGGTGACGGGCCTGCTCTCGGACCCCCAGGCCCTGGAGCGGATGCGCCAGGCGTCCCGTGCCATGGGCGTCACCGACGCCACGGACCGGATCGCCTCCATCGTTCTGGGGCTTGCGCAAAAGGGAAAAATGGGGTAATATTACCCTGCTCACAAAAGACGACGAAGCGAGGTATGAGCTTTGGCCAGACGCGACCGCTACGGCACTGCCAGAAAAAAGAAGAGAAACGCCCTGTTCGCACCCCTGTCCTTCCTGCTGGTGTGCGTGGCGGTGGTGTTCGGCATGGGCGTGTTTTTCCGGGTGCAGACCATCGAGGTGACGGGCACGGAGAGCTATACCCCCGAGGAGATCATCGAGGCCTCCGGCATCGACGTGGGGGATAACCTGTTTTTCATCAACAAGGCCTCCGCCAACAGCCGCATCTACGCCCGCCTGCCCATGGTGGAGGTGGCCAGTGTGGAGCCGGAGCTGCCCAACAAGGTGGTCATATCCGTGGAGGAGAGCCATGCCCTGGCCTATGTGCTCAGCGGGGAGAACTACTGGATGATCACCGGCGGGTGCAAGCTGCTGGGCATGCCCATGGCGCCGGAGGAGCTGACGGGGCTCATCCAGGTGGTGAACGTGGAGCCGGTGGAGCCGGAGGTAGGGGACATCATGCAGGTGTCCCAGGAGGAGGAGCTGAAGCTGGTCTACCTGAAGGACCTGCTGGCCAGCATCCAGAACTTGGACATGGGCGGGAGCATCACCCAGCTGGACATGTCCAACGCCGCCAACCCCACCTTCCGGTACATGGACCGGTTCACCGTGCGCATGGGCTCCAACGACAACACGGACTATAAGCTGCGGATGTTCCTCAGCGCCGTGATGACTATGGCCCAGGACGAGGCGGGCACCTTCAACCTGTCCGACGGCGTACACGTGTACTACACCCCCGACTGACGGGGCGCAGGCGGGCGGATTTTCCCGTCGGGGGAGAAAACTTTGAAAATTTTTCCGCCGTTTGACATAATATTTTTAAATAAACTATTGACCTGCACGGTTTTTCGTAATAAAATGTAACAGATATATAATGTATTTTTGCGCACGCGTACCCATATCGAAACACGGGAGGCAAATAAAGATGGCACATTCGGTTGAAACCGGTCCTGAGAACGTAGTGACCCTAAAGGTCGTCGGCATCGGCGGCGCTGGCGGCAACGTGGTGAACAGGATGGTCGGCTCCGGCACCAACGGCGTGGAATTCATCGCCGTCAATACGGACAAGCAGGCCCTGTCCATGTCCACGGCTGACCAGAAGATCCAGATAGGCGAAAAGCTCACCCACGGCCAGGGCGCAGGCAGCGACCCCAACGTGGGGGAAAAGGCGGCCGAGGAGAGCCGCAACGAGATCGCCAAGGCCCTGGAGGGCACGGATATGGTGTTCATCACCGCCGGTATGGGCGGCGGCACCGGCACCGGCGCGGGCCCTGTGGTGGCGGATATCGCCCGGGAGGCGGGCGTGCTGACCGTGGGCGTGGTCACCAAGCCCTTCGGCTTTGAGGGCAAGAAGCGCATGACCCAGGCCATGAACGGCATCGATCAGCTCCTGGGCCGGGTGGACAGCCTGCTGGTCATCCCCAACGACCGGCTGAAATACGCCACCGACCAAAAGGTCACCTTCGCCAACGCCTTTGAGATCGCCGACGAGGTGCTCCATGAGGCCGTGACCAGCATCTCCGGGCTCATCAAGAACACCGGCTTCATCAACCTGGACTTCGCCGACGTGTGCACCATCATGCGCGACGCGGGCTTTGCCCACATGGGCGTGGGACATGCCGTGGGCAAGGGCAAGGCCGAGGACGCCGCCCAGATGGCCATCTCCAGCCCCCTGATGGAGACCTCCATCAACGGCGCGCACGGTGTGCTCATCAACATAACCGGCTCCGAGGATATGGGGCTGGACGACGTGGAGACCGCCGCCAACCTGGTCCAGGCGGCCGCCCATCCCGACGCCAACATCATCTTCGGCGCCTCCTTCGACAACTCCATGGACGACGAGATACGGGTCATCGTCATCGCCACCGGCTTTGACGAGAGCACCCAGACGGCCAAGGCCGTGTCCACCGCCGCCCCCGAGGGCGAGCAGACCCCCGCCGCCGAGAAGCTGTTCTCCCAGGCGGAGAAGACCGCCGAGGTGAAGGCGGCTCCTGAGCCCGACCCGGCGGAAGAGGACCCCTTCGACAGCATCTTCCGCATCTTCAACTCCAAGTGACGGACAAAGGCCCCTGGCCGATATGCCGCGCCCCGCGCACGTTTTCGTGCGCGGGGCGCGGATCTTTATGGACAAATTAGGAAAAATGACAAAGGATTTCCGGGAAAATGAAGATTTTTCTTGCGTTTTTCACGGAAACGCCGTACAATATGGAAGGCTTCGCACCGCGCCCCCTAATTTTTACAGAAAGAAGGAGCAATCGTATGGCAGCGAGATTCGAGATCAAGGCGGCAAAGAACGGCAAGGGCTATGTGTTCAACCTGCGGGCGGCAAACGGACAGGTCATCGCCTCCTGCGGCGAGACCTACAGCAGCGTTGACAGCTGCAAGAAGGGCGCGGAGAGCGTTCGGAAAAACTGCGCTGTCCATGTGGAGGACCAGGCTGCCAAGGCATGCGAGACCCTGACCCACCCCAAGTTCGAGCTGTACAAGGACAAGGCGGGGCAGTTCCGCTTCCGTCTGAAGGCCTCCAACGGCGAGATCATCGCCGTCAGCGAGGGCTATACCAGCAAGTCCAGCGCCAAAAACGGCATCGCCTCCGTGGGCCGCAGCGCTCCCGAGGCCGCTGTGGTGGAGGCGGAGTGAGTTCCGCCGTTCCCCTTGTGAAAAATATCTCCGCCCGCTCCCGCTTTGACCTGGGGGCGGGCGGAGACATACTATGCTAGGAGAGGCCGCGCTCCAGCTTTTTCGCCAGGGCCTCCATCCGCCGCACGGCGGCCCGGTCTCCCTCCAGGACCAGGGCGCACCGGTCGGCCGCCGGGGCCAGGTGGGCCCGGCCGTGGGCGCCGCTGACGGTCAGGCCGTCGGTAAAGTCCGCGCCGAACTCCGCCAACGCCTCCCCCATGGCCCGCATGAGACGGGCCCGGTCCCGGCAGGGCACCACCCGCCGGGGGACATCCTCCCCGCCGGGGAGGCGGTAGAGGCCGTTCAGGGCGTCCAGATTGCACTGGTAGTAGGCCTGGGGGGTGCCGATATCGCACCAGTAGCCCTCCATGACCATCCCCCGCATGGGGACCCCCTCCCGCAGGAGACGGGGAAACAGGTCCCGGGCGAAGTCGTAGGGGGTCCCGGCGGGGATGAAGTCCAGCACCGGGGCGCTGAGGACGTATATGCCCGTGCTGACCTGGTCCGTCACCACCCGCTCCCAGGGGGGCTTCTCCAGAAAGCCGGTGACGCGCCCCTGCCGGTCGGTGAGCACCAGCCCGTAGGGCAGAGGCTCCGCCTGGGCGGACAGGGCGATGGTCACCCCGCCCTGATGGGCCTCCATCAGCTCTCCCAGGTCATAGTCGCATGCCCCGTCCCCGCTGATGACGAGAAAGTCGTCGTCGCCGATGAAATCGGCGCAGTTTTTCACCGCCCCCGCTGTGCCGAGAGGCGCCGTCTCGTCCCGGTATTCGATGCGCACGCCGAAGCGTGCCCCGTCCCCGAAGTGGTCCCGGATGCGCTGGGGCTGGTAGTGGAGCGTCAGGCACAGCCGGTCGAAGCCGTTTTCCCGCAGCAGCGCCACGGTGTGTTCCAGCAGGGGCTTGCCAAGCAGGGGCATCATGGGCTTGGGCAGGTCCCCGGAAACGGCCCGCAGGCGCGTTCCCGCCCCGCCGGAGAGTATGACCGCTTTCATAGTTGTCTCCATTCTGCCGCCCTGGGAGCCGGGAAGACCCGGCCCGGCCCGGCGGGCGGCCCGCCGTGTGGGCGGCATCCCGCGCCGCCTGGATGATAGTGTTTGCCGACGGGCGGGAAATATGTGGCCGGAGGGGCGGGAAAAATGTGTTTGTATTATGGCGGTTTATCTGTTATAATAACCCAGTATATTTATTTTGGAGCAGTATGCCATGAATAAGATCACCAAGCGGCTGGGAGAGCCCGGCTCACGGTTCTATATTCTCTGCCTGTTCGTATTCGCCGCGGTGACGGCGGTGTTTTTCCACGAGACCTATCTGGCCCTGGGGGAGGCCGTGGCGGCGCTGGTGCTGCTGATGGTCCACATGTCCCTGATGCGCCGCCACCAGCGGGAGCTGATGCAGTATATCCAGTCCGTCACCTACGAGTCCGAGGCGGCCCGGGAAAACGCCATGATGAATTTCCCCCTGCCCATGGCCGCGTACTTTGTGGACTCGGGGCGGCTGGTGTGGGGCAACCAGGAGTTCTTCTCCATCTGCGGGCGGAAGGAGCCCAGCGTGAACGCCAATATCGCCGACCTGGTCCCCGGCTATGAGGGCCGGTGGATACTGGAGGGCAAGAACCGGTGTCCGGGGCTGGTGGAGCTGGGCGGACGGCGCTATCAGGTCCACGGCAACCTGGTCAGGGGCCAGGGGGAGGCGCAGCTGAGCGGGTCCATGAGCGTCACCTACTGGGTGGACGTGACCGACTACGAGGATATCAAGCAGGAGTACGCAGCCTCCCGGCCGGTGGTCATGCTGCTGATGATCGACAACTTCGACGAGCTGATGAAAAACGTCCCCGAGCGGGCCAGAAACGACCTGCGCAACGAGCTGGAGGACCGGTTCGTCCAGTGGACCGAGGGGATGCGGGGCTTTCTGCGCCGGTACGACAGGGACCGGTATATCTATCTGTGCGAGCGGCGGTATTTCGACAAGCTGGCGGAGGAGAAGTTCACTGTGCTGGACTCCGTGCGGGAGGTGGTGAACACCTCCGGCATCCACGCCACCCTGAGCATCGGCGCGGGGCTGGACGGCGCCAGCCTGGAGGAGGACTTCAACTTTGCCTCCATGAGCGTGGAGATGGCCCTGTCCCGTGGCGGCGACCAGGCGGTCATCCGCAACCGGATGAACTTCGACTTCTATGGCGGCAAGGCCACGGAGGTGGAGACCCGCACCAAGGTGAAGAGCCGTGTGGTGGCCAACGCCCTGGGGGCCTTCATCAAGGACGCCTCCGTCACCTACGTGATGGGCCACCGGGTGGCGGATATGGACGCGCTGGGCGCGGCGGTGGGGGTGTGCTGCATCGCCAGGGCCTACGGCAAGAGGGCCCGCATCGTCATGGGTCCGGGGCCCAACGCCTGCCAGGCCATGATACAGGAGCTGAAAAAGCACAAGGAATACGAGGACATCTTCGTCACCCCCAAGGAGGCCATGCTCCAGGCCAACTCCCGCAGCCTTCTGGTGGTGGTGGACACCAGCCGCCCGGAGCTGGTGGAGGACGAGGCCCTTTTGCAGACCATCAACCGGCTGGTGATCGTGGACCACCACCGGCGGGCCGCCACCTATATCCAAAACGCTGCCCTGACCTTCCACGAGCCCTACGCCTCCTCCGCCTCGGAGCTGGTGGTGGAGCTGATGCAGGAGCTGGTGGAGCAGAGCGACATCGGCCGCATGGAGGCGGAGGCCCTGATGGCCGGCATCGTGACGGACACCAAGAACTTCACCATGCGCACCGGGGAGCGCACCTTCGAGGCGGCGGCGTTCCTGCGGCGGATGGGGGCGGACACCATCGCCGTCAAGCGGCTGCTCCAAAACGATATGGAGGACATGGTGGACCGGTTCTCCATCCTGGAGCGGGCGTCCATGTACAGAGACAGCATCTGCCTGGCCGCGGCGGACCGGGAGGTGGACAGCGTGGTGGCCGCCCAGGCGGCGGACGAGATGCTGAACATCTCCCACGTGGAGGCGTCCGTCGTGATGTATCCGGCGGCGGACGGGGGCGTGAACTTCTCCGCCAGGAGCATCGGCAGCGTGAACGTACAGGTCATCCTGGAAAAGCTGGGGGGCGGCGGCAATCAGTCCGCGGCGGGGGCCCAGATGAAGGACGTGACCATGGACCAGGCGGAGGCCGCGCTCAAAGCGGCTATAGACGAGTATTTGGCTTCGTGAGAAGGAGGAGAGATACATGAAAGTCATTTTACAGCAGGACATCAAGGGCCAGGGGAAGAAGGGCCAACTCAAGGAGGTCTCCGACGGCTATGGCCGCAACTATCTGCTGCCCCGGGGCCTGGCCATCGAGGCCACGGCGGACAACCTCAATGCCATGCGCCTGAAGGACAAGGCCCGCCAGGCCCAGATCGCCAAGGAGAAGGCCCAGGCCCAGGAGTACGCGGAAAAGCTCTCCGCCGTGGTGGTCCATGTGAAGGCCAAGGCGGGGGCCGGGGGACGGCTGTTCGGGGCGGTCACCTCCAAGGAGATAGCCGAGGCCCTGGCGGCCCAGCACGGCATCGCCGTGGAGAAAAACCAGATCGTGCAGACCGAGCCCATCAAGCAGTTCGGCACCTTCCAGGTCAAGTGCAAGCTGGGCTATGA
>CANRNA010000056.1 GCA_947631805.1 uncultured Oscillospiraceae bacterium
ATGGCCAGCAGCCGCCCCACCGACACCGTCCGCCACAGCCGCACACCGGCCATGCCCATCAGAGCGCAGGCCGCCAGTGCCGCCGTGCCGATGCTCCGGCGCTGCTCCGCCCCCTCCGTGGCCAGGCTGTCCGGCGTCAGGGCCGCGTCGAACAGATACGCGCACCCCCCGGCGAGTATCACCTCCAGAAAGACCCGCACCGTCCCCGGCAGGCCCCCCGTCTCCCCCCGGCCGTACAGCGCCCCGGTGACAGCCGCCGCCGCGGCGGCCGCCAGCGGCATGAACCAGGGCCGCTCCCGTATCTTCCGGCCCTGGGTGATAAAGCCCACCGTGAAGATGAGAAAGCTGGCGGCGATATACCGCACCGCCCCGAACAGGCCGCTCCCGGCGGCGTAGCCCATGGCTGTGCCCAGCAGGCATAGAAAGCCCCGCAGCCCCCATCCGGCGGCCGCCACCAGCCCCATGCCGAAGGGGCCCGGCCCGGCAAACAGGCGCCCCGCCCCCATGGCCAGGGCCAGCAGGAAGATACCCCCGTCCCCCAGCCGCTTTTTCAAAGCCGGTCTCTGCCGGAAGACGCTCTCCCACGGGGCGCTGCGCGCCGCCTGTCTCGTCCGTGCTGCCATGACTGTTCCTCCGTGTTTCTTGAAGATTAACATAATTATATCTCCCCTCCCCATCACATCCCGTCGTAACCTGTAGGGAAAGGAAAAAATCCCCAAGCAGGAGGTAAACATAAAAAATCCCTCCCCCTTTTGCGGGGGAGGGACGGAAGCGCGCGATCGCTTATTTATGATTTGTCACAGCTCGTCAAATTCCATGTCCTCGTCGGCGATGACCTCTATCTCCCGGCGGTTGAGCAGGTCGTAGATGCAGGGCACCACGAACAGCGTCATGACCGTGGCGTACAGCAGTCCGCCGATGCAGACCACCGCCACCGGCTGCATGATGCTGGTGCCCACGTTCTTGCCCAGGGCCATCACGATCAGGCCCAGGATGGTGGTGAGGCTGGTCATGAAGATGGGCCGCATACGGGTCACGCCCGCCTCCACCAGGGCC
This sequence comes from uncultured Oscillospiraceae bacterium, assembly GCA_947631805.1. GTDB lineage: Bacteria > Bacillota > Clostridia > Oscillospirales > Oscillospiraceae > CAJOIG01. Next base: position 1,057 of record CANRNA010000056.1, read on the forward strand.
TCCCGCCGCTCCATGCCGCCGGCCCGCAGCTGATTGACGTAGTCCACCAGCACGATGCCGTTGTTGACGATGATGCCCACCAGCATGACGAAGCCGATGATGGACACGATGCTCACGTCCATGTGGAATATCAGCAGGGCCGCGAAGCCGCCGGTGAAGGCCAGGGGGATGGTGAACATGACGATGAAGGGGCTCTTCAGGCTCTGGAACTGGGCCACCATGATGAAGTACACCAGCGCCACGCCGATGAGCAGCATGAGCATCAGGTCCTCTACCGCCTCCATGATGACCTCGTTCTCCCCGTCGAACTCGTAGGTGACCTCTCCGGGCAGCTCCAGGTCGGCCGTGGCCGCCTCCGCGTCGGCGGTGACCTTGGTCACGTTGTAGCCCTCGGCCAGGGAGGCGGTCACGGTCAGATACCGCCGCTGGTCGATGCGGCCGATAGTGGACATGCTGACGGTGGGCTCGATGGTGGCCACCTCGTCCAGCCGGAAGGAGCTCTCCTCCCCTTGGGCGTCAGTATAGGTAAAGGTATAGGCCGCCAAGTCCGCCAGGGTCATGCCGCTCTCGGTCTGGACCACCACATCCGCCGTGACGCCGCCCATCTGCATATCCATGGCGGTGGCGGAGTCGGTCAGGGCGGTGGCTATCTCCATGTATATCTGGGCCACGGTGTAGCCCTTTTCCATGGCGGCGTTCTTGTTCACGGACACGTGGTAGGCGCTCTCGGCGTCCTCCAGGCCGTCGCTGACCTCGGCCACGCCCTCCACGCCCTCCAGGGTGCGGGCCATAAGCCGGGCCGCCTCCTGCAGGTCCTCCATGTCCTCGCCGTAGAGATTCACGGCCACGCCGCTGCCGGTGAGCAGGCTCATGTCCATCATGGCCGAGTCATAGCGCACCTCGCATGCCAGGTCCGCGCACAGCTCCGCGGCCTGTTTTCCGGCCGCCGCGCCGGACGCGCCCTCCGGCAGGCCCACATACACCGTCACGTCATAGCCGCTCCCGCCGGTGCTCTCCAGCATGGTGCCGCCGCCCATCATGGCGCCCACGTACTCCACGTTGTCCACCGTCTGGATGCGCTCCAGGGCCTGATCCGCCACCGCGACGGCCTCGGCCCGCTCCATGTCCTCGGGCATATCCAGGGTGATGCTCACCGTGTTCATGTCTATCTCGGGCATGAAGCTGAAGCCCTTGTCCAGGGCCATCCAGCCGCTCACCCCCAGCAGCGCCACCGCCAGCAGCAGCACCACCCACTTATGGCGCAGGTTCCACCCCGCCAGGGCCCGGTAGCCCCGGTAGATGAAGCCCTCTTCCCGGGCGATCTTTTCCCGCTTGCCCCGCCGCCGGTCCCGGAGCATGCCCTTGGCCATGGCGGGGACCAGGGTCAGGGCGATGATGAGGCTGGCCATCAGGGCGTAGCTCATGGTCAGGGCCAGGTCGGTGAACAGCTGGCGGGTGATGCCCTCCACGAACACGATGGGCAAAAACACGCAGACCGTCGTGAGCGTGGAAGAGGTGATGGCCCCCGCCACCTGGCTCGCGCCCTTCACCGCCGCCTGGACGGCGGTGGCTCCCTTGGCCCGCAGACGGTAGATGTTCTCGATGACCACGATGGAGTTGTCCACCAGCATGCCCACCGCCACCGCCAGGCCGGATAGGGATATCATGTTCAGCGTGACGCCGGAGAAATACATGAGCACGAAGGCGAAGATGACGCTCACCGGGATGCTCACCAGCGTGATGAACGTGGGCCGCAGGTCCCGCAGGAACAAAAACAGGACGATCACCGCAAACAGGGCGCCGGTGAGCAGGCTCTCCATGATGGAGTCCACGATAAGGTAGATATAGTCCCCCTGGTCCATCAGGAAGATGAACTCCAGGCCGGGATACTGCTCCTCCAGCTGGTCGAACCGCTCCCGGAGGGCGTCGCTCACCTCGGCGGTGGCGGCGTTGGACTGCTTGTCGAAGGTGAGCATGACCCCGTCGGAGCCGTTGAGCTTGGCATACACGGACTCGGAGTTGTCGGTGATGAACACATCCGCCACATCTCCCAGGTACACCGGGCCGATGGCGTCCTCCCCGGTGTCGAACATGAGCAGGCCCTTCAGCTCCTCCTCGTCGGTCATCTCGTCCCCCACGGATATCATATAGCTGACCCCGTCCTCCTGCACATACCCGGCGGGCATGGAGAAGTTCTGGGCCCCCAGTATCTGGGCCACGTTGGCCATGGTGATGGCCCCGGTCATATCCGCCTGCTCCAGGGCGTCCGCCCGGGAGCTCTCCAGGGCCTCCAGCCCGGACTCCACCTCCGCCAGGCCTGACTCCACCTCCGCGGCGTTGGCGTTTATCTCGTCGGCGGCCGCGGCCAGCTGGTTCAGGCCCTGGGCCCGGCCGGAGTTGAGGGCCGCCATGGCGTCGGACAGCTGGATGCTGCCACTCTCCAGCTGGGAGAGGGTGGCGTTCAGCTCGTCTATCCCGGCGTTCACCTGGTCAAGATTGCCCTGCTGCTCGGCTATCTGGGCCTGGAGGGCCGCCCGGTCCATGCCCTGGGCCGCCATCTGGGCGTTCAGGGCGTCCAGCCCGGCCTGGGCCTGGGCAAGCTGCTCCTCCAGCGCCGCCCGCTGGGCGGGGGCCGCCTCCACCTGGGCCTGGAGGGCAGGTATCTGCTCCTGGAGGGCGGCGAGGCCGCTCTGGGCCTCCGCCAGGGCTCCCTGGAGCTGAACCAGCTGGGCGGCCGCGTCCTCCCCGGCCTCCTCCCCCATAGCCTGGATGGCGGCTATCTGCTCCTGGAGCAGGGCGATCTGGCCCTGGAGCTCCGCCTCCTGGCCCTGGGCCTGGGCCAGCATATCGGGCAGGGCGTCCAGCTGGGCGATACCGGCGTTCAGCTCGGCGATGCCGCTCTCCAGCTGGGCATAGCTGCTCTCCGCCTGCTGCAGGGACCCCAGCGCCGACTCAAGGGCCGACTTCGTCTCCTGCAGGCTGGCCAGCTGGGGCTCTATCTGCTGGCGGCCCTGCTCCACCTCCGCCTGCCGGGCGTCCAGCTCGGCCTGGGCGGAATAGGACTGGTTGAGCAGGCTCTGCTTGCTGCTGTCCAGCTCCGCCTGGGCGTTGGCAAGCTCCTCCTGGGCGTCCTCCAGCTCCGCCTTCGTGTCCTCCAGCTCGCTCTGGGCGTCGTCCAGCTTGCCGTTGACGGCGTCCACCAGGCGCTGGTTCACCGCGTCTATCTTCTCCTGGCTGATGATCACATTCACCTGCCGGTATATGGACCCGCTGGCGGTCACGCTGGCCACCCCGGACACGCCCTCCAGCTTGGGGATGATGGTCTCGTCCAGGAAGTCGGAAAGCTCCGTGATGTCCATGTCGTCCTTGGACACGGCGGCGATGGCGATGGGGATGACGGAGGGATTTATCTTCAGCACGTAAGGGGCGCCCACGTTCTCGTCCCATGTCCCCTGCAGGGCGCTGATGCTCTGCTGGATATCCACCGCGACGGTGTCCAGGTTCACGGACTCCTCAAACTCCAGCACCACCAGGGAGTAGTTCTCCCGGGAGGAGGAGGTGACCTCCTTGATATGCTCCAATGTCGCCATGGACTGCTCCAGGGGCCTGGTGATCTCCGACTCCACGATCTCCGGGCTCTGGCCCGGATAGGTGGTCATGATCATCACGTAGGGGAAATCCATATTGGGGAACAGGTCGGGGGTCATGCGGGTAAAGGCCACCACCCCCAGGATGATGATCGCCAGGACCGCCACGAAGACAGTCAACGGTTTACGGACACTGAATTTCGACATAGGTACGCCATCCTCACAAGTACTGAGCGGGTATAGGGATATCCATTCATAATGATGCAATTAATGATATCATAGCCCGGGACCGGGCACAACGGCCCGCACGGAAGTTTTACAAACTGTTCAAAATTCTGTCACCCTTCGCCGCTATAGGGAAAAACCTCCGCCCTCCAACGGGGCCCGCAGGGGGAAGATACTCTTTACAACCCCTGTCGGATATGGTAGAATATTTGTGCGTCCCGGCGCCCTATTCCGGGAAAACGACACGTCCGGCGCCCCTGTGCCGGCGGGAAAGGACGTTCATCATGGCAAACAAGCAGACCGGCGCGGACAGCGGTTCCGCCGCGAAAAAGAGCGGCGTTCTCAACAACCCCGTCCGCAACCTCATCATCGCGGCCGTCGTGTGTCTGGTGCTGGGGGTGGCCTTTCTGACCGAGCCCCATTTCATCTACGACTACTGCGGCTACGCCGTCGGCGGGCTGGTGTGTCTCATCGGCCTGGTGTATATCATCATCTACTTCTGCCGCAAGCCTGTCAGCGGCGTGTACCGGTCGGAGTTCGCCACCGGCGTCATGGTCCTGGCCGTGGGCGTTTACGTCATCGTCGCCAGCTTCCGGCCCGCCGCTCTGGGCCTGAGCATCACCCTCCGGCTGATCGTGACGGCGCTGGGCGTGCTCATCGCGGCGGACGGGGTGATGAAGCTCCAGTACACCCTGGACCTGGCCAGGATGAAGTGCGGCTCCTGGTGGGTGGGCCTCATCACAAGCGCTCTGGGCATCGCCCTGGGCGTGCTCACCGCCATCGGCCTGGTGGACAGTTTCGGCGTGATGGTCATCCGGGGCCGGGACGACTTTGTGAACGCCATGCTGTTTCTGGGCATCGGCTTTTGCGTGAACGGCGTGCTGGACCTGTTGACCATGATCCTGGTGGCCGTCCGCAACCGGAAGGCGGCGAAGGCGGAGGCCGCCGCGGCGGCTGTCCCGGCGGCGGAGACGCCCGCTCCCGCCACCTATTATACCCCCACGCCCCCCGCCGCTCCTGCGGAGCCCCCCGCTCCCCAGCCCTGACATCCGCTGATAATGGAAGCCCGGTATATCCGCCGGGCTTCCTTTTGCGGCGAAAAGCGCTTGTAAAATCCCTTTTCGCAGAATATAATATATCGACTTTATCATCTATCGACCGTTTTTATGGAGTTCAAGACGATGGCAGCATTTGAAGCATATCTGGTCCCCGGCAAGCGGGGCTATCTCATCGGCATAGGGGGCGTGTCCATGTCGCCCCTGGCGGAGGTCCTGTACGGGGAGGGCATATCCATCACCGGCAGCGACATCCAGCGCAGTGACAAGGTCATCCACCTGGAGAGCATGGGCATCCGGGTGAACATCGGCCACGACGCGGCCAACATCACCCCGGAATACGACTTCGTCGTCCGCACCGCCGCCGCCCGGGACGACAACCCGGAGGTCCAGGCCGCCAGGGCCATGGGCATCCCGGTCTTCGAGCGGACCCAGGCGTGGGGCGCGCTGATGAAGCGGTATAAGAACGCCCTGTGCATCTCCGGCACCCACGGCAAGACCACCACCACCTCCATGTGCACCCACATCCTCATGGCGGCGGAACGGGACCCCACCGTAATGATAGGCGGCACCCTGCCCCTGCTCCACGCCGGGCACCGGGTGGGCGCGGGGGACACCATCGTGATGGAGAGCTGCGAGTACTATGACAGCTTCCTGGCCTTCTGCCCCACCATCGCCGTCATCCTGGACATCGACGCGGACCACCTGGACTACTTCGCCAACCTGGAGGCGGTGAAGACCTCCTTTTTGAAGTTCGCCCGGCTGGTGCCCCCGGACGGGACGGTCATCGCCAACGTGGACGACGAGAACACCATGTCCGCCCTGGCGGGCCTGGACCGGCGCATCCTCACCTTCGGCCTGTCCCCGGAGGCGGACGTCCAGGGGGTGAACATCATCAGCCGCGGGGCCCAGACCGATTTCGACGTGCTCTATCAGGGCGCCTTCTTCACCCACCTGCACCTGCAGGTCCCCGGCCTGCACAACGTGAAAAACGCCCTGGCCGCGGCGGCCGCCGCCATCACCCTGGGCCTGTCCCCCACCGCAGTGAAATACGGCCTGGCCGGTTTCCGGGGAGCCAACCGGCGCTTTGAGTTCAAGGGCAAGTACAACGGCGCGGACGTCTACGACGACTACGCCCACCACCCCGGCGAGCTGCGGGCCCTGCTGGACGCGGTGGAGCCCCTGGGCTACAAGCGGGTCATCGTCATCTTCCAGCCCCACACCTACTCCCGGACCAACGCCCTGTTCGCCGATTTCGTGGAGCAGCTCAAGCGCCCCGACCTGACCATCCTGGCGGAGATATACGCCGCCAGGGAGGTGAACACCCTGGGCATCTCCTCCGCCTCCCTGGCCAAGGAGATACCCAACAGCATCTTCCGCCCCACCTTCGACGAGATAAAAACCATCCTCCGGGCCAGCATCCAGCCCGGCGACCTGGTCCTGACCGTGGGCGCGGGGGATGTGTACCGCGTCGGCGAGGAGTTGGTGGCCGAGGCCAAGTGAGGCCCTATCCACATTGAAAACGTCCCGGCCTTCGCTCTCGTTTATCCGTCCTTTGACAGTCTGGTCCCGGCCTTCCCAGGCCGGGATATCTTATACGCATACGCCCGTGCGCGCCCCTTTCCCGGTAGAGGATATATCTACAATTTGTTAAAAATAGTTTAATTTATCTATAATCCCAGGTGAAGTAGATTTTTCCTCTATAATTGAATGGCATGGAAAGGGGGGCGCGCCATGATCGGAGAACGGCTTTTGGACCTGCGCAAGGACGCCGGGCTGACCCAGGACCAGCTGGCGGAGGCGCTGAAGATCAACAAGCACTCCATCTCCGCCTACGAGCGGGAGAAGAACGAGCCCTCCGACGCCATCAAGATCGCCATCGCGGGGTATTTCGGCGTGTCGGTGGATTATCTGCTGGGCCTGACGGACGACCCCAGGCCCCACGACCCGGCCCGCACCGTCCTGCGCCTGCCCCGGGATTTCCCCCGGCAGGCCATGCGCAGCCTCCGGGATTACGCCGCGTTTTTGCAAAAGCACTACGCGGAGGAAAAATAACGGAAATACGCAAAAAAGCACCGTGGGGACCGCCCGGTCCCCACGGCAGTTAACTGTTTATCTGCGTCACGGCTCCTGGCCCAGAAGCTCCGCCTCGCCGCTGTCTATGCCAATGGCGGCGATGTACTCGCTTCCGCTGTCCCTGTCCGTGAACATGTAATACACGGACTGGCCGTCTTCCCCCAGCAGACGGCGGCTGTAGAATTCCCCGCCGCCCATCTGGGAGAACTCTATCGTGCCCGCTCCCCTGCTCTGTCCGTCAAAACCGCTGACGGTGAATCGGAGCGCGGGGGCGTCCTGCTCCCGCAGCCACGAGATGACCAGGTCATTCGTCAGCTCCGCGCTGCCGCCTTCCGGCATGTCGGCGCAGAGCGCCGCTTCGGAGGCCTGGCCTGTCTCCTGGTCGAACCAGTGGGCCGCGTTCTCCGTGGCCAGCAAAATGTCCTCCTCACTCACGCCCATGTACCGGCAGGCAAACGGCAGCGCCTCCTCTGTGAGCGTGTCGAGCTGTTTGTCAGCCGTGCTGTATTTTGCAACCTCCGTCTGCTCCTGGGCGCTGCAAGCGATGTACAGCCCGTCGCCCACGGGCAGCATAGCGACGGTGCCGTATCCGTCCGCCGTGTCCTTTTGATAGATGACGGTGTCCTCTCCGCTCTCATCCAGAGGGATAGCGGACACGAAGACCCTTGTCGCCCCCTCATCGCCGGTCCCCGCTCCCAGATAGAGCACTCCCTCCCGGACCTGTACGCAGGGGTCCGCCAGCGTTGCGGGTATCACATCGCTCCCTATCTCCCGAACGGCGGCTTTTTCCGTCCCGTCGATGTCCATCCTGCACAGCCTGGCCGTCCCGCCGGACATCTCCAGCCAGTACAGATATGCGCCGGATACGTTTATCCCCAGGGCAATATCGCCCTGGCAGCGGGCGTTGCAGGACTCGTCGTCGTGGGCGCAGCCCTCCGTCCCGCACAGAACGCCGACCTCTCCCGTCTCCTTGTCGATGTACTTTATCGTGGCTCCGGCCTCACCCTCCTGGGACAGATAGTATATCCTCTCTCCCCCGTCGTACGTCATCGTGTTCATATAGGCCGAAGCGCTCTCCCG
>CANRNA010000057.1 GCA_947631805.1 uncultured Oscillospiraceae bacterium
GACCAGCAGCAGGGCATCCTGGTGCCCAACCAGGACGCGGAGACCGTCCGCAAGATATACGATCTCTACATCCAGGGCTACTCCACCAGCAAGATCGCCGGTATCCTGGGACTGCTGCACGAGCGGCTGGTGTCGAACGTGCTGGGGCGCCGGTGCTATCTGGGCTTGGTGACCTACAAGGGCCAGGAATTTCCCGGCTGTCACGAGGCCATCCTCAGCGAGGAGACCTACGAACTGGCCGTGCGGAAGATGCATGAACGCTCCGTTGCCCACGCCCCCGTCAAGGCCTCCCACCTGCTCACCGGGCTCATCTACTGCGGCTGCTGCGGCGGACGGCTCCGGTATCAGAAGTGGGGCAAGGCGGGCTTCAAGCTGGTCTGCTACTCCCACGACCCGGCCAAGGCCCACATGGTCAGGGACCCGGACTGCGCCTATGAGCCGGTCTGGTCCCACCAGATCGAGAGCATCGTCCTGGGCGACCTGTTCAACATCTCCGCCGATATGCGGTCCGGCAAGGAAGCCGACGCCCTGGCGATCATCGACCCGGTGGTGGAGCTGAAAAACCGCATCCGGCAGACGGAGAACAAGCTGGAGCGGCTCTACACCCTGTACGCCGAGGGGACGGACGACACGCTCCTCAAGGTCATCCAGGACACCAAGCAGGCTCTGGTCACTCTACAGGCTCAATACGAGCAGGAGAAGGAGGACCAGGCCAGCACCCGGCGGCTGGCCCTCATCCGGGATCAGGTGGCCAACATCGCGGAGACCTGGCCCTACCTGACCGACCTGCAGAAGCAGACCATGATCCGGGACTGCGTGAGCCGGATCATCATCACCAACGAGAGGGTGCAGATATTCTACACCTTCAAGGAAAGCGGCGGACAGCAAAAAAGCGCCTGATACCAATGGTTTCAGGGCTTTGCTCCGTACTTTTTCCACCTATACCATCGATCGGCACCCCGTAGGTGGAAAATTTCACGTCCTGGGAGATGTCAAAGTTGTCGATGGCCTTGATGAGCCCGATGCAGCCCACCTGGAACAGGTCGTCCACGTTCTCGCCCCGACCGGCGAATTTCTGGATAACGCTCAGCACCAGCCGCAGGTTGCCCGATATCAGCTCTTCCCGGGCCTGCATGTCCCCTTCCTTCGCCCGGACCAGAAGCGCCCGTGTCTCCTCGTTTTTGAGCACCTTCAGCCTGGCAGTGTTCACGCCGCAGATCTCCACTTTGCATTGCAACGGACTATCCCCTCTCGTTTCGTCTTGTCAGGCAGAGATAGTGTTGCCAAGAGTGGTAAATTTGATTCACAGGCCCAAAACCGGGAAAAAACCTCTTTCAGCGATGGAAAATTGCCGTCAGCCTCTTTATTTTTTCTTTTCTCTATGCTACAATATTATGCCAATGCTTATGGCCCCCGACAGAAAACATCATTCGACAGAGGTTTAAATGCCCATGGCTAACCCCTACAAGACAAGAGAAGGCGGCGCGACGGTCACCGTATTCGTGCCTTACGACTGCCGGAACCACTGCCCGTTCTGCATCAACAAGCAGGAATACGCGGACACCACCGGTTTCAGCCTGGAGAAGATATGCGCCAGCATCCGGCGGATGGATGCCATCACCCCCCGGTGTGATTTTGTATTCACCGGCGGCGAGCCCATGGCAAATCTGGACAGCCTCCAGATCATGCTGGACTGCATCCCCACCACCCACCGAGTGTTCATCAACACCACCCTCCCTGTGTTCGAGGACCAGTCCCCCCAGGACATTCTGGACTTCTTCACCCGCAACAAGGGGAAGATCACCTGCGTGAATATCTCCCGGCACATCCAGCACTACGTGGAGGAGTCCCCCGACGAGCTGATCGGCCAGCTCCCCGTGCCCGCCCGGGTGAACTGCGTGCTGTGGAAGAACTATCCCTCGGCGGAGCTGCCCTCCTTTGTGGAGCGGTGGAAGGACCGCCATGTGTCCATCCAGTTCCGCTACGACTACACCGACACCACCCCGGAGAACCTCTACCGGGAGGAGGACGACAAAATACTCCACGACCTGAAGAAGTACTTCACCTACAAGGGGCTGGACGGCTGCCGCATGCGCAACGGCTACCACTTCGAGTATGACGGCGTGGAGATAACCTACCACAAGACCCTGCCCTACAGCACCATCACCGAGACGGGGCCGGACGGGGTGACGTACGACATCCTCTACGACGTTATCATCAAGCAGAACGGCGACATCCACTCCGACTGGACCGGCGTGATGATGGACGTGCCCGCCTACGAGCACGTGGTCTTCGAGCCGGACGACCAAAAGTGGCTGGAGCGGTGCTGAAAAACCATAATACACGATAGGAAACGGCCTGCTGCGGCGCAGCAGGCCATTATTATTTGTTTTTTCGCCCGGTCAGCTTTCTGCCTCCTCCGGGCACAGGACGCGGATGATGTTGTCCACCGCCCGGTTGCCCACCTGGTCCAGACTCTCCCGGGTGCTGCCGCCCACGTGCATGGTGGCGATGAAGTTGTCCAGCCCCAGCAGGGGCATATCCCTGTCCGGGGGCTCCGTGACGAACACGTCGGAGGCCGCGCCCTGTATCCAGCCCTCTGTCAGCGCCTGGTACAGATCGTCCTCGTCCACCACCCCGCCCCGGGCGGTGTTGACCAGCAGCAGGCCGGGGTTGGCGTTTTCAAGCAGCGCCCTGCCCACCATGCCCCTGGTCTCCGCCGTCAGAGGCACGTGAACGCTTATCATATCCATCGAACGGAAGAGCTCCTCCAGCGTGGGGACCTTTTCCATCCCCAGCGCGGCCAGCTCCTCCCCGGTCCGCCGGGGGTGATAGCAGTATATCCGGCAGGAGAAGGCGGCGCGCATGATATCCCCCACCCGGCAGGCGATGCTGCCTGCGCCGATGAGGCCCAGCTTTTTGCCGTATAGCTCCGTGCCCGCCAGGGCCGGGTCCCCGAAGCGCTGAAAGCGCCCCTCCGCCATGCCCCGGCCAATGGCCTTCATCTTCCGGCTCAGGGCCAGAAGCTGGCCCACCGCCAGCTCCGCCACCGACTCGCACCCGCCGCCGGGCACGTTCAGCACCGGTATGCCCCGCTGGCGGGCGGCCTCCAGGTCCACGCTGTCCAGGCCAATGCCGTGGACGGATATGACCTTCAGCCTTTCCGCCCGGCGGATGACGTCCCCGGTCACCGCTACCTTTCGCGTCAGTACCCCGTCCAGCTCCTCCGGCCGGTCGAAGCTGTCCGTCAGTTCAAAGCGCTCCGCCAGCCGGGCATAAGCCGACGGGGCGATCGGTTCGCTCAGATAGACCTTCACGGTCCGCCCCCCTTTCCCGGACAGGATATCACAGCCATATTATCCCGTCAAATGTTTTATCCCGGTCTGTTTTTTGTCAAAATGCCATTTTACATAAGTGCCGGGCCGTGGTATACTCATGCAGACATTGTCGGAAGAAGGGAGACCCCATGGCGATATTCTCTCAGATGCTGGGATTGCAGCTGCAGCTTTTCATCCTCATTTTGGTGGGCATACTGCTGAAAAAGATAGGGCTGATAGACGTGAAGGGCCGGAAAATGCTGTCCGACCTGCTCATCGACGTCATCCTCCCGTGCAGCATCGTGGCCTCCTTCCTCAGCGGCATCGACACGTCCCCGGAGTTTGCGAAAAACTGCGCCCTGGCCCTGGTGATATGCACAGTCATCCAGGCGGCGGTCATCTTTTTGAACCGGTTCCTGTTCGGGCGCTTTCCCACCAACCAGCGCAGCCCCATGGCCTACGGGCTCATCTGCTCCAACTCCAGCTTCATCGGTCTGCCGGTGGTAGAGGCCCTGTACGGGAGCATGGGCGTGGTGTACGGCTCCGTGTTCCAGATACCCATCCGCTTCACCATGTGGTCCGCCGGTCTGAGCCTGTTCACCAGCGTGGACCGGAAGGACGCCATCAAAAAGCTGGCCGTCCACCCCTGTATCCTGTCGGTGTTCATCGGCCTGGCGCTGATGCTCCTGCCCGTGTCCCTGCCCGGCTTCGCCCTTGACACCATCAACGCCCTGGGCCGGTGCACCATCCCCGTCTCCATGCTGGTCATCGGCTCCATCCTGGCGGACGCGGACATCCGGACCATGTTCTCCGGCCCTATCCTCTATTTCACCCTGCTCCGGCTCATCGTCGCGCCCCTGGCGGTGTACGGCATACTGTCCCTGCTGCGGGTGGACCCGCTGCTGCTGGCCATCAGCGTCATCATGACCGGCATGCCCGCCGGGAGCACAACCTCCATCCTGGCGGACAAATACGACTGCGACAGCGTCTTTGCCGCCCAGCTGGTCTTCACCTCCACGCTTCTTTCCATGGTCACCATGCCCCTCATCTGCCTGGTGCTGTGACGCCCTCGCTCACGGCCCTTTGCGCTTCACGACGAACCGGTCGAAGCAGGCCAGCATAGCGGGCAGCACCAGCAGTATCAGCCCTATAGCCACCAGCGAGCCGATGGACAGGGTCTTGCACACCTGGGCGACGAAGGAGCTGGCGAATATGCCCAGCACGGCCAGCACCAGCACCAGGATGGACCCGGAGGTCATGATGGTATGGATGGAGCCGCTGTAGGCCGCCTCCAGCGCCTGGGGCCGCTCCATGGTCCGCCGCTTCTCCCGGTAATAGGTACTGAACACGATGCCGTAGTCGATGGTGGCCCCCATGAGGATGCTCTGCACGATCAGCAGCGCCAGATAGTACATGGCCCCGCCGAAAAGGCCTATCACCGTGACGGTGATATACACGCCGCACTGGACCAGCAGCGTCAGCAGCGCCGGGACCGCCAGGCCCCGGAAGGTCAGCAGCACCACCAGGAAAATGGCGGCGGCGGTGACGAGCGAGATGGTCCTGTACTCGTCCGCGAAGCCGACGTCCATCTCATAGACCATGGCCGAGGTGCCCACCAGATAGGATTCCTTTTCCAGGTGCTCCCGGCGCGCCTCCTCCAGACGCCTCATGAACGCCCCTGTCTCCTCCGACTCCTCCGGATAGTCCGTGGTGAATATCACCCGGGAATAGCGCTCTCCCCGGAGCTGGGCGGCGGCCTGGTCCAGGGTCTTTCCGGCCTCCGCGACGGCCAGGGCCGTCTCCCCGCCCAAAAACGGGGCGAAGGGCCCCTGGGCGGCGGCGCTCAGGTACTGGAAAAAGGCCGGGATGGTCATGGTCTGCCCCTGGTCCAGTTTATACAGCCCGCCGTAATATAGATACAACAGCTCCACATCCGCCTCCCGGACCCCCGGCGCGACACTGCCCAGCAGGGCGGCCATCTCCGCCGCGGTCATGGGGGCGGTCAGCATTTCCGGGTCGGGAACGCGGCCCAGCATCCCCAGGCCCTGGACCATGCCCTCGTCCAGATAGGGGGCGAGGGTCTCGTTCGTCATCACATCCCTTTGGAGGAAGGCGGCGAACTCGCCTCCGGTCATGGCGAGGGGCTCTCCGTCGCTGAAACAGCTGTAATACAGCATCCGCACAAGGCCCTCGTCCAGTCCCGCGCCGCCCTCCATGGCGGCCAGGGCCCGGGCCATACCGGCGGCGTCATAGCTCTGGCCCAGGGTGTTGGCGTAGGCCGCGACGGACTTGACGTGCTCGTCCCCCTCCATGGCGGCGAGCACGTCCCCTATCCCCGCCTCGTCCTGGTTGTCGTACAGCAAAACGACGGTGTTCTCTTTGGGGAACACCTCCCCGATGGGGTCGGCCGACCCCTCGGTGAAGGTGATGCCCGTGCTCCCCTGGAGGATGTAAAAGCCTACCAGCATCACCGCGAAGAGGGCGGGCATGACGAGCCGGGCCCTATAGCTGGCCCTGGCGGCCCAGCCCATGGGGACGCGGGGCGCGGCCTTGCGGCTCTTTTCAATGCCCCCGTCGCAGGCCAGGATGAGCGCGGGCAGCACGGTGAACACGCACAGCATGCTGATAAACACGCCCTTCGCCAGCACGATGGCCAGCTCCGGCCCCATTTTGAAGGACAGAAACACCAGTGCCAGCAGCCCCACCACCGTGGTCAGGGCGCTGGAGGCCACGGAGGAAAAGGCGCCGCCCAGGGCGTTTTTCATGGCCTGGGTCTTCTCCTGACAGAGGGCCTTCTCCTGCCGGTAGCGGTCCATCAGGATGATGGAGTAGTCCATGGACAGCACCAGCTGGATGATGGGGCCTATGGAGGCAGTCAGCTCCGAGACGTAGGGGAAGATAATATTGGTCCCCAGGTTTATCACGATGGCCACGCCGATGGTGGCCACGAACAGCACCGGCTCCAGCCAGGACTGGCTCATAACGACCAGTATCACCAGGGCCATGGCCACGGCGCTGGCCAAAAGCTCCGGCGTCACCTTCGTGGACTGTATGTCGTCGCTGCGGTATACCATCTCATAGCCGGGAAAACCCTGCCCGATGGCGTCCTCAATGGCCTGCTCCCGGTCGGTGCCGTAGCCGTAAGGGGTGCTCACGACAAAAAGCGTGTGGCCGTCCCTGTTATACGCCTCCCCGCCCGCCTCGTAAGCCACAGCGCTCACGTCCGGGATGCTCTCCAGCTTTTCCCGGATGGGGTCTATGTCCTCCTCCCCCAGGCCGGTGAACATCACCCGGATGGAGGCGGCGTCTGCCCCCGCCGGAAAGGCGCTCTCCATGACGGCCATGCCCTGTTTCATGTTGGAGTCCTCCGGGAGGTATTTCGTCATGTCCCGGTTCGTCTCCAGCCCCGCCGCGAGAAACGCGCAAACCACCGCCGCCGCCAGCATGACCGCCAGCAGCACGAACCGCCCTCTCACCAAAATATCCGCTGTCTTTTTCATTTGCGCGCACCTCTGCTTGATTTTATCTTATAGTCAAATTATAATAAACACGTGTAGGAAAAACAACCGACAGATTTTTCGTATTGGAATGTTACTCAACAATTTGACCGGTTTTGTTGCTTTTTACCGGTTTTTTACAGCAAGGAGGCAGCTATGGCCAAGCGAGAGGACCGGCGGGTCACCATGACAAAGCGGCTTTTGAAGGACGCCCTGATAGAGCTCTTGCGCCAGCACAGCATCTACCAGATATCCATCCGGGAGCTGTGCCAGCGGGCGGACGTGAACCGGACCACCTTTTACAAATACTACGGCAACCAGTTCGACCTGCTGGCCGACATGGAAAACGACGTCATCTCCTTCGTCAACAGCACCGTCACGAAAAACGAGGCCAGCCCGGAGCGGATCATCAAGGCCCTGTGCCAGTTTCTGGAGGACAACCTGGAGCTGGCCCGGCTGATCATCTCCAACAACATCGACCCCGCCTTCCCGGAAAAGCTGTTCTCCTCAGAGGTGATAAGGGCCATCGTCCGGAAGAACTACGCCGAGACCCACGACGACACGGAGGTGGAGTACCTGTACAGCTTCATCACCTACGGGGCGTTCCGCATGCTGTGCCTGTGGCTGAACAAGGCCGACCGGGAGCCGCCAGAAAAGCTGGCTCGGCTCATCATGGAAATGGCCATGTAATGCGATATAACGCCGCTGGACGCGGCCTGCCGTGGCAGGCCGCGTCCAGCGGCGTTATGCGTTTTATATCAGTCTGGTCCTGTATGTCCCCGTCCGGGCCATCATCACCGGCCCCTCCACCCCGCAGCGGACCATGCTGTGCACGGCCTCCCGGGTGTAAAAGGCGATGTGCTGGGTCATGATGACGTTTCGGAACTGGTGGAGATAGAACAGGTTCCTGTTGGCGAGGATGTCGATCCGGTGGTCCGAGTGGACGATACCGGCCTCCCCCTCCACGGTGTCCATCCCCAGGGCGCCTATTTTAAGGGTCTCGATGCCCTCCACCAGGGCCTCGGTGTCCGTCAGCTCTCCCCGGGCGCAGTTGACGATTACCACCCCGTCCTTCATCCTGGCGATGGCGTCCCGGTCAATGATGTGCTCCGTGGCCGGGGTCAGGGGCAGGTGCAGGCTGATGACGTCGCACTCCCGGAAGAGGGTGTCCATGTCCACGAATCGGGCGTACCGGGCGGCCTCCTCTGTCTCGTGCCGGTTATAGGCCAGCAGGCGGCAGCCGAAGCCGGACAGGTTTTTCAGCACCTGGGTGCCGATGCGGCCTGTGCCCATCACTCCCACGGTGAGCTCCGCCATGTCCCGGCCCTGGAGCCCCTCCAGGGAGAAGTCGTTCACCTGGCCCCGCCACAGGGCCTGCTTGTAATGGCGCAGGCACATCAGCATCAGCATGACGGTGAAATCCGCCACCCCGTTGGGCGGGTAATCGGCGGAGCACACCCCGATGCCCAGGCTGTGGGCCGCCTCCAGGTCGATGTGGTCATAGCCCACCGTCCTGGTGGAGAGATAGCGCACCCCCAGCGCGGCGTATTTTTCCAGCAGCGCCCGGCCGATGGTCCCCTGGCCCAGCACGCTCACCGCCTCAAAGCCCGCCAGCCGGGCGGCGTTCTCCGCCGTGGGCACGTCCTCCGAGCAGACCGCCTCCACGCCCAGCCTCTCCGCCTCCCGGCGGATGTCCTCCCGCTCGTCTGGGCGGACCTCATACATATAAATTCTCATAGGCTGTATATCCTGACGAGCTCCAGGAGCATTTGGACCACGGCCTCCATGTCCTGGGCGCAGACGCACTCCATGGGTCCGTGGAAGTTATACCCGCCGGTGCCCAGGTTGGGGCAGGGCAGGCCCATATAACTCAGGCGGGCCCCGTCGGTGCCGCCCCGGATGGGCTCTACCGCAGGGGTGAGCCCGGCCAGGACCGCCGCCTTCTTGGCGTTGTCCACTAGGTGCATGCACCCGGCCAGCTTCTCCCGCATGTTGTAATAGCTGTCGCGCATCTCAAGGACCACCTTTGCGGTGGGATGGGCCCGGCCCGCCTTTTCACATGCCGCCGCCAGGGCGGCCTTGCGCTTTTCAAACCGGTCCCGGTCATGGTCCCGGATGATGTACTCCATTCTGGCCGCCGCAGACGTGCCCTCCAGCCGCTCCAGGTGGAAAAAGCCCTCGTAGCCCTCCGTCCGGGCCGGTATCTCCCCGGCGGGCAG
>CANRNA010000058.1 GCA_947631805.1 uncultured Oscillospiraceae bacterium
ACGGGGATGGGCTCGCCCTTTTCCTCCAGCACCGCCTCTTCCAGGAGCTTTAAGTACATATCATAGCCCACGTCTATTAGGTGCCCGGACTGCTCCGCCCCCAGAAGGTTGCCCGCGCCCCGTATCTCCAGGTCCCGCATGGCGATGCGGAAGCCGGAGTTGAACTCGGCAAACTCCCGGATGGCCTCCAGGCGCTTTTCCGCTATCTCGGTGAGCACCTTGTCCTTCCGGTACGTGAGATAGGCGCAGGCCCGGCGGGCGCTGCGGCCGACGCGGCCCCGTATCTGATGGAGCTGGGCCAGGCCCATTTTGTCCGCGTCCTCGATGATGAGGGTGTTCACGTTGGGGATGTCGATGCCCGTCTCGATGATGGTGGTGCACACCAGCACCTGGGTGCGGCCCTGGGTCACTTTCTCCATCACGGCGGACAGCTCCGTCTCGTTCATCCGCCCGTGGGCCACATCCACTGCCACTCCCGGCAGCAGCTCCAATATCCGGGCGGCGGTGCGCTCTATGTTGTCGATACGGTTGTGCAGGTAATACACCTGCCCGCCGCGGGCCACCTCCCGGCGGATGGCGTCGCATATAACGCCCCAGTCGTGCTCCATCACGTAGGTCTGCACCGGCAGCCGGTCCCGCGGGGGCTCCTCCAGGGTGGACATATCCCGGATGCCGGACAGGGCCATGTTCAGCGTCCGGGGGATGGGGGTGGCGGACAGGGTCAGCACGTCCACCTGCTTGGCAAGCTCCTTGATGTGCTCCTTGTGGCTGACGCCGAAGCGCTGCTCCTCGTCCACCACCAGCAGGCCCAGCCGCTTGAAGGAGATGTCCTTTTGCAGCAGGCGGTGGGTGCCGATGACGATGTCACAGGAGCCGTCCTTCATGCCCTTGAGTGTGGTCCGCACCTGGGCCGGGGTACTGAACCGGGAGAGGACGGAAATGTTCACAGGGAAGCCGAAAAAGCGGCTGACGGCGGTCTGATAATGCTGCTGGGCCAGTACCGTGGTGGGAACCAGGATAGCCGCCTGCATCCCGTCCAGCACGCACTTCATCACCGCCCGGAGGGCCACCTCCGTCTTGCCATAGCCCACGTCGCCGCACAAAAGCCTGTCCATGGGCACGGGCTTTTCCATGTCCCTTTTGACCTCTTCCACGCACCGGAGCTGGTCCTCCGTCTCGACGTACTCGAAGGCCTCCTCAAATTCCCGCTGCCAGGTGGTGTCGGGGGAGAAGGCGTGGCCAGGGCTCTTCTGCCGGGCGGCATACAGGCCGATGAGCTCCCCGGCCATCTCCTTGGCCGCCGCCTTGGCCCGGCTGCGGGCACGGCTCCAGTCGCTGCCCCCCAGGCGGGAGAGCTTCACGGGGGAGTCCTCCCCTCCGCCGATGTACTTCGTCACCAGGTCCAGCTGGGTGGCCGGGACATACAGACTGTCCGTCCCGGCGTAGCATATTTTTATATAGTCCTTTTCCACCCCGTCCACGGGCATTTTGAATATCCCCGCGAACCGGCCTATGCCGTGGGTCTCATGGACCACCAGGTCCCCCACGGACAGGTCCTCATAAGACCCCAGCCGGGCACCGGCGGGCAGAGCCCGCTTCCGCCGGGCGGGACGGAGGCTCCCCTTGGCTATCTGGGTGTCCGTGAGCACTGCCAGCTTTATCTGGGGATACTCCATCCCCGCCGACAGGCTCCCCACCGCCACGGCGCAGGCGCCGCTCTCGGGCAGCGTTTCCAGTTTGGTGTCCACATAGACCTTTTTTATCCCCGCCTGCCGCAGGATGTCCTCCAGGGCTCTGGCCCGGCGCTCGTCCCCTGCCAGAACGACGCAGCGATAGCCCTCCCCCAGCCAGTGGCGCACGTCGTCCGCGGCCTGCTGGCCGCTTCCGGCGTAGGAGGGGAGCTGCTTGGCGGAAAGGCCCACGGTGGTCCTGGGCTCCATGGGATAGCGGCCCACGGTGAAGGCGTCGGCCATGACGACCGGCCAGTCCTCCAGCCGCTCGGCGGCCACTTCCCAGGTGGTGTAAAATTGGGAGATGCGCCCCAAAAGGGTACCGCCCTCTACGAGAAGGCGGATGTCCTCCCCCGCCTGCTTGAGCATATCCCGGGCCCGCTGGGCGCACTTGCCCGGCTGGTCCAGCACCACCAGCGCCCCCGGCGGCACATAGTCCAGGGCCGTGGCGAACTGGGGATAGATGACGGCCATATACCGGTCGGCGGCGGTGAACTCCCTGTCCGTCTCCAGGGCGTCCAGATCGGCGGCGATATTTTTGCGCAGCTTTTCCACATCGAACTTGGAGGCGTTTCGGTTCAGCCGCCCGTACAGCTCCCGGAGCTTTTCCGTCACCGCCCCCTGTCCTCCCTCCGCCAGGGAGGGCAGCGTCTCCGCCGCGGGCAGCACCCGCAGGGACTTGAGAGACCTCGTCCGCCGCTGGCTGGACGGGTCAAAGGCGTGAAGGGCGTCTATATCGTCGCCCCAGAATTCCAGCCGGACGGGCTCATCCCAAGCGGTGGACCACAGGTCCAGTATGCCGCCCCGGCGGGCGAACTGGCCCGGCCCCTCCACCTGCTCGGCGGAGCGGTACCCCGCCCGGATAAGGCTGTCCGTCAGGTCCTCGGGGGAGATGGTCTGGCCCTTTTTGACAGTGAAGGCCGCACGGGCCATCACCGCAGGGGGCATCGTGCGCATGATGAGCGACGCCGCCGTGAGCACAGCCGCCGGAGGGTCTGCCCCCATCAGGCTGTCCATGGCCCGCAGACGGCGCTGCTCCCCCTGGCGGGACACGCTCTCCGAGGCGTAAAAGGTATAGTCCCGCCCTGTGACGACGACTACCGGCTTTCCCAAAAAGGACCGCAGGTCCGCCGCCATGGCCTCGGCGGAGGCGTCGTCCGGCGTCACCATACACAGAGGCTGGGCGCACTTCTCCGCCAGCGCCGCCGCCAGATGGGCCCGGTGGATGGGCCCCAAACCGGAGGCCAGGGCAGGCAAAGCGCCCCCCTCGACACAGCCGGGGAGGGGGGATATATTTTTATTTTCCAGGATAGATAAGGTCAATGCTCTCACGTTGGTTACCTCACAGGCTATTTTAATCCACCCCCGCGCCCCTTGCAAGCCTTTTCTGGGAAATTCCCATTGCCGCGCAGTATTTTCTTGTTGTAACCGGGCCAAAATGATGCTATAATAGGTCGATACATATTTTTATTATTAGAACTGAAAGACAACGAAAAAGGCGGACAGTCCATGGATTCCTTACACGACATCTGGAAGAGCGTTATGGCCGAGCTGGAGGGCGTTTTGACCCCCACGGCCATCAACACCTGGTTTGCCGACTGCGAGCCCGTGGCTCTGGAGGAGCGGCGGCTGGTGCTGCAGACCACTTCCGACTTCAAGCGCAACATCATCTTGCAGCGGTTCGGCGACACCATTCGCAAGGCCCTGTCGGACCTCTTCTCCTGCGACTTCGACCTTCTGGTGCTGACGGCGGAGGAGATGGAGGACTACCGCCAGGACGAGCCCAACGACGATCTGCCGGAGGCCGCCGCCTATACCTTCGACCGGTTCATCGTGGGCCAGTCCAATAAGTTCGCCCACGCGGCGGCCATCGCCGTGTCGGAAAATCCGGGCAAGATTTATAACCCCCTTTTCATTTATGGCAACTCCGGTCTGGGCAAGACCCACCTGCTGCTGGCCATAGGCCAGTCCATTCGGGAAAAGAACCCTTCCGTGAAGATAGGCTATGTGAAGGGCGACGAGTTCACGAATGATCTGGTCACTTCCCTGCAAAACGGCACCATGGAGGAATTCCGGCGGCGGTACAGGAACGTAGACCTGTTTCTGGTGGACGACATCCAGTTCATCGCGGGAAAAGAGCGCACCCAGGAGGAGTTCTTCCACACCTTCAACAAGATATATGAAAACGGCCACCAGATCGTCATCACCTCCGACCGGCCGCCCATGGAAATGGTAAAGCTGGAGGACAGACTGCGGACCCGCTTCGAGGGCGGCCTTATGGCGGACATCCAGCCCCCGGACCTGGAGACCCGCATCGCCATCATCCGCAACAAGTCCGCCGGTGTGGGTCTGCTGCTGTCCGACGAGACGGTGGAATACATAGCCGCCAACATCACCGCCAACATCCGCCAGATAGAGGGCGTCGTCCACCGGCTCACCGCCTATAGGGACATGCAGGACGATACCGTCAACATATCCAGCGTGAAGCGGGCCATCAAGGACGTGATACGCATGGGCGTCTACATCCCCACCCCCGAGGCCATCATCGCCGAAACGGGCCGTTATTACGGCATATCGGAGGAGGACATCCGGGGCCAGCGCCGGAGCAAGAACACCGCCATGGCCCGGCAGATAGCCATGTACCTCATCCGCAGCCTGACGAACCTGTCTCTGGTGGACATCGGCGAGCAGTTTGAGAGCCGCAATCACTCCACGGTCCTCTCCTCCATCCGCAAGGTGGAGGACCTTATCAAGACCGACCCGGACACCGCCGCCACCATCCGGGACATCACCTCCAACCTGAACGCCCGCAACCAGTGAGTTTTCAACAGTACGATGTCGCTTGTTCAAAGAAAGCTGTTGAAATTATTTTTCAGCCGATCACTTTTTCCGGGCTGTTCAAAACCGTCAAAATAATCCACAAAAGTATCAACAGTCTCTTCCCTTGCATCCCAAGGCTTTGAGACAGTTTTCAACAATTATTTTCTCTACTACTACGCCTACTAAAAAATATACTATCCTGCTTTCTGTATGGAGGAGAAAGAATATGAAATTTTCCTGTGAAAAGAGCTTACTGCAAGCGGCCGTGACCACAGCCAGCCGCTGCGCCGCCGCGAAGAGCCCCATCCCCGCCCTGGAGGGCCTGCTCATCCAGGCGGGAACGGACGTGTGCGTGACAGGCTACGACCTGAAAAAGGGCCTCTATACCAACATTCCGGCGGATGTGGCGGAGCCCGGCTCTATCGTGCTGGGGGCCCGGTTTCTGAATGACATCGTCCGCAGCCTGCCCGGCGGCATTGTGACCATCAGCACAGAAAAGGACATGAACGTGCGCATCGTGTGCGGAGACGCGGACTTTTCCACCGTGGGCACGGACAGCGGCGACTATCCGGAGCTGCCCTCTGTGGACAAAGAGCGGTACATCGCCGTGCCCCAGAACATATTGAGCCGGATGATACGGCAGACCATTTTCGCCGTCAGCGACAACGAGAGCCGCCCTGTCTACACAGGGGAGCTTTTCGAGGTGAAGGGCGACAGCCTGACCGTGGTGGCCGTGGACGGCTACCGGCTGGCCCTGCGGCGGGAGACCGTCACGGCGGAGGATGTGGAGGACTGCTCCTTCATCGTGCCGGGCGCCACCCTGAGCGATCTGGAAAAGCTCTGCGGCGACGTGGAGGACAAGGTGGAGATAACCGTGGGCGCCAAGCATATCTTCTTCGTCGTGGGGGACACGGTGCTGGTATCCCGGCGGTTGGAAGGGGAATTTCTCAACTACAGCCGCAGCATCCCCTCGGAGTTTTCCATCATCCTGGAGGCGGACAGGGACGAGCTGGTCCAGGCGGTGAGCCGGGTGTCCATCATCATCGACGAGCGGACGAAGACCCCCCTGCGGCTGAATCTGGAGGGCAATACCCTGCGGATATTCTGCAATACCGGCGTCAGCCAGGGCAAGGACCAGTGCCCGGTGAAGGGCGGCGGGGACGCCTCCCTGGAGATAGGCTTCAACAACCGCTATCTCCTGGACGCCCTGAAGGCCGCCCCGGCGGAGACTGTGAAGCTGTGCTTCAACAACGCCTCCTCCCCCTGCGTGGTCCTGCCCGAGGATGAAAACGGCGGCTTCTCCTATATGATACTGCCCGTCCGCCTGAAGGCCGGGGCATGAGGATAGAGCGCATAGCGCTGTCCGGTTTCCGCAATTACGACGAGGAGACCGTCCAGTTCGGGCCGGATGTGAATGTGATATGCGGGCCCAACGCCCAGGGAAAGACGAACCTGCTGGAGGCGGTGTATCTGCTCACAGGGGCCCACAGCTTCCGCACCCGGTTCGACAAGGAGCTGATAGGCTTTGACTGCGGCTGGGCCAGCGTGCTGGCGGATATCGACAGCGACGGCAGGACCCAGACCGTCCGGCTCCTGTTCCAGAGGGGCCAGCGGCGGCAGGTGACGGTGAACGGGGTAAAAAAGACCTCCTCCTCCCTGGCGGGACTGATGACGGCGGTGCTGTTTTCCCCGGACGACCTGTATTTGATAAAGGAGGGCGCGGCGGCCCGGCGGCGGCTCATGGACAACGCCATCAGCCAGCTCAGGCCCGGCTACGCCGCCCTGCTGAGCGACTACAATAAACTTTATGAGAACAAGACCCGCATACTGAAGGACAGATATGACAAACCAAGTCTCTTGACGGCCCTGGACGAATTTTCCGACGGCCTTGCCCGGTGCTCGGCCCGGATGATCCGTTACCGGGCCTCCTTTGTGGAACGGCTGGCGGGGGCGGCGGCCCCCATCCACTGGGATTTCTCCGGCGGCCGGGAGGAGCTGGGGCTCGTGTATAAGACCGTGAGCACGGTGACCGACCCCCGTGCCCCCGTGGAGGATATATACGCCCAGATCATGGACCACCAGCGGGCCCACCGCCAGGCGGAGCTGGACGCGGGGGCCTGTCTGACCGGCATCCACAAGGACGACATAGAGATATCCGTCAACGGGGCCTCCGCCAGAAGCTACGCCTCCCAGGGCCAGGCCCGTACGGCGGCGCTGAGCATCAAACTGGCGGAGCGGGAGATATTCAAAGCGGAGACGGGGCAGTATCCCGTGCTGCTGTTGGACGACGTGCTCTCGGAGCTGGATATGACGAGGCAGGAGTTTGTGCTCAACCGGATAGGCGGCGGGCAGACACTCATCACCTGCTGCGAGGACGAGGACATCAGCCGCCGCACCGGCGGGCGGGTGTTCTCCGTCCGGGAGGGGCACATCCGATGAGCGGACGCGTGGTCTATCTGGACGTCGGCGGGAGCGCCGCCGTGGAGGACGAGCGCATCGTGGGCGTGTTCGACATGGACAACACCACCTGGTCCTATCTGACACGGGACTTTCTCGCCCGTGCGGAGCAGCGGGGCCTTGTGAAAAACGCGGCGGAGGACCTCCCCAGGTCCTTCGTGCTGTGCGCAGATGAAACTGTTATTTTGACCCAGCCCAGCACAGGCACCCTCGTGCGGCGGCTGGAAAACCAGGAGAGGACAAATGGCTGAACTGAATGAAAAAGTAACGCAGGAATATGACGCGTCGAAGATCCAGGTCCTGGAGGGCCTAGAGGCCGTTCGTATGCGTCCGGGCATGTACATCGGCTCTACGTCGTCGTCCGGCCTGCACCATCTGGTGTATGAGATCGTGGACAACGCCATCGACGAGGCGCTCGCCGGGTACTGCGACCACATAGAGGTGGTCATCGAAGACGGGGACATCATCAAGGTCACCGACAACGGCCGGGGCATCCCCGTGGACATCCAGGAGCAGACGGGCAAGCCCGCCCTGGAGGTGGTATATACCGTGCTCCACGCCGGGGGCAAGTTCGGCGCCGGCGGATACAAGGTCTCCGGCGGCCTTCACGGCGTGGGCGCCAGCGTGGTCAACGCCCTCTCGGATTGGCTGGAGGTGGACGTACACAAAAACGGCAAGATATATCACATGGCCTTTTCCCGTGGCAATAAGACCGAGGACATGCGCGTCATCGGCACCACGGACAGGACAGGTACCGTCGTCCGCTTCCACCCGGACCCGGAGATGTTCGATGACACGGTCTATGACTATGAGACGCTGCACGTCCGTATGCGGGAGCAGGCGTTTTTGAACGCGGGCCTTCGCATCTCCACCAAGGACGAGCGCCCCGGCAGAGAGGCCTTCGACGAGATGTGGTACGAGGGCGGCATCCGGGAGTTCGTCACCTTCATCAACCGGAACAAGACCCCCGTCCATGAAAAGGTCATCTATATGAGCGGCGACAGGTCCGACTCCACTGCCGAAGTGGCCCTGCAGTGGAACGACAGCTACAACGAGGCGCTGGTATCCTTCGCCAACAATATCCACACCCCCGAGGGCGGCATGCACGAGACGGGCTTCAAGACGGCCCTGACAAGGGTGCTCAACGCCTACGGCCACAAGGTGAAGGTGCTCAAGGACGACGAGACCCTCTCCGGCGACGACGTGCGGGAGGGCCTGACGGCGGTCATATCCGTGAAGCTGACGAATCCCCAGTTCGAGGGCCAGACCAAGGCGAAGCTGGGCAACTCCGAGATGCGCACACTGGTGGACAGCGTCGTCAGCGATAAGCTGGAGCAGTTTTTGGAGGAGAACCCCGCTGTGGGCAAGGCGGTGCTGGAAAAGGCCATGACCGCCTCCCGGGCAAGGGAGGCCGCCCGGAAGGCCAGGGAGAGCGTCCGGCGCAAAACCGGCCTGGAGTCCGGCCAGATGCCCGACAAGCTCCAGGACTGCAACGAGCGGGACCCGGCCCTGTGCGAGATATACATCGTGGAGGGCGACTCCGCCGCAGGCTCCGCCCTCGGCGGCCGGGACAGCCGCTTCCAGGCCATCCTCTCCATGTGGGGCAAGATGCTGAACGTGGAGAAGGCCAGGGCCGACAAGATATACGGCAACGACAAGCTCTATCCCATGATCGTGGCCCTGGGCGCCGGTATCGGCCAGGAGTTCAACATCGAAAAGCTGCGCTACCACAAGATCATCATCATGGCCGATGCGGACGTGGACGGCTCCCATATCCGTACGCTGTTGCTGACCTTCTTCTTCCGCTATATGCGCCCGCTCATTGAAAACGGCTACGTCTACTCCGCCGTGCCGCCCCTATACAAGCTCACACGGGGCAAGCAGCAGCGGGTGGCCTACTCCGACGAGGAGCGGGACGCCATCTCCGCCGAGATGCGCGCCGACAACCCCAACGCCAAGGTGGACATCAACCGGTTCAAGGGCCTGGGCGAGATGGACCCCCACGAGCTGTGGGAGACCACCAT
>CANRNA010000059.1 GCA_947631805.1 uncultured Oscillospiraceae bacterium
ATCCTTATCTCCGCTTCCCCCAGGGACCGGGCCTTTTCGGGCGCCGGTCCCGTTCTTCCCTTTTGCGACAAAACCCCTGTCTGCCTATTGGCTTTTCAGGGCATTTGGTGGTATCATTGCCGTATATATATTCCCGTCTCCCCTGTGGGAACAAGGAGGATATCATGAATCTCTTTCTCACCCTGGCATTTTTGTTTTTCATCGGCTCGGTCTTCGGCTGGGTGCTGGAGCTGTTTTTCCGCCGGTTCATCTCCTCCGCCAACCCGGAGCGCAAGTGGATAAACCCCGGCTTCTGCACCGGCCCTTACCTGCCCCTGTACGGGGCGGGGCTGTGCGTGCTGTTTCTCATCGCCAGCCTGGAGAACACCACCTGGATAGACGACCCCTTTTGGGAGAAGACGGTGCTGTTCGTGTGGATGGCCCTGTGCATGACCGCCATCGAGTACATAGCCGGTATCCTCAGCCTGAAGCTGGGCAAGGTGCGGCTGTGGGACTACAGCAACCAGTGGGGCAATATCCAGGGCATCATCTGCCCCAAGTTCTCCCTGGCCTGGGCCATCCTGGGGGCGGCCTATTACTTCCTCATCCATCCCCACATCCTGGGAGCCCTCCGCTGGCTGGCCCAGAACCTGGCCTTCTCCTTCGTCATCGGCATGTTCTACGGTGTCTTCATCATCGACCTGGCCCACTCCTTCCAGCTCACCGCCAAGCTGCGGGCCTTCGCCGCGGAGAACGACGTCATCATCAAATATGAGAACCTGAAGGCCCACACCCGCGCCGTCCAGGAGCAGAATGCCCAGAAGTACCACTTCTTCCGGCCCTTCCACTCCTCCCGCTCTCTGTCCGAGCATCTTTTGGAGCGCCTGCGGGACATGGGCGACGCCCTCCAGGAGAGCCGGGACGCCGTTCTCTCCCGTCCCTCTCACCGCCCTAAGCGGTAAGGGGCCGACCGTTTCCCCGGCCGCCTCTGGACAACCGGCGTCCTGTTTGGTATTATATTGCATATCACCCCGCCCCGTGGGGCGGGTACGCGGGAGGGCGCGCCAATGCCGCTGACGATCATCCGTGACGATATCACAAAGGTCCGCTGCGACGCCATCGTGAACGCGGCCAACAGCTCCCTGCTGGGGGGCGGCGGCGTGGACGGCGCCATACACAAGGCCGCCGGGTCTGGGCTTCTGGAGGAGTGCCGGGGCCTGGGCGGGTGCGAGACGGGCATGGCCAAGATCACCGGGGCCTACGCCCTGCCGTGCAAATACGTCATCCACACGGTGGGCCCGGTGTGGCACGGCGGCGAGAATGGGGAGCGGGAGCAGCTTGCGTCCTGCTACCGCCAGTCTCTCGCCCTGGCGAAGGCCCACGACTGCCGCTCGGTGGCCTTCCCGCTCATCTCCGCCGGGGTGTTCGGCTACCCCAAGGACCAGGCTCTGCGGGTGGCCGTGGATACGATCAGCGCCTATCTGCTGGAAAACGAGGAGCTGTCGGTGTATCTGGTGGTGTTCAGCCCCTCCAGCTACCTGCTGAGCAAGAAGCTGTTCGCCGACGTGCGCGCCTACATAGACGACCACTATGTGGACACCCATTACGACGCCTGCGCCGAGCGGATGCGCCGGGCCCAGATGGCCCAGGCGGGCATTTTCCCCTCCCCGGCGTTCTCCCAGCCCGTGGAGGCGGACATGGCCGTCCATGCCGTCGCTCCCGGAGCCTCCCCGTCCCTGAAGCGGATGCTGGAACACCTGGATGAGAGCTTTTCCCAAATGCTTTTGCGGAAGATAGACGAGCGGGGCATGACCGATGCCCAGTGCTACAAAAAGGCCAACATCGACCGGAAGCTGTTTTCCAAGATACGGGGCGACATCCACTACCGGCCCAGCAAGCCCACGGCCATCGCCTTTGCCATCGCGTTGGAGCTGTCCCTGCCGGAGACGCGGGAGCTGCTGGAAAAGGCCGGTTACGCTCTCTCCCCCGCCAGCAAGTCCGACGTGATCGTGGAGTACTTCATCCGCCGGGGCAATTACAACATCTTTGAGATAAACGAGACTTTATTCGTCTTCGACCAGCCCCTGCTGGGTGCGTGACGATTTGTCGCCTGCCAGGCGACCACAGGGGACGAAAAACCTCCTATACTGTGACCATCAAAACACAGTACAGGAGGTTTTCATCATGAAGAACAACATCACGGAAATGGTATTCATTCTGGACCGGAGCGGCTCCATGGCGGGGCTGGAGGCCGACACCATCGGCGGGTTCAACGCCCTCATCGAAAAGCAAAAGAGCCAGCCGGGGGAGGCTTATGTGTCCACCATCCTGTTCGCCAACCGCAGCCAGGTCATCCACGACCGGGTAAAGCTGGCAGACGTGCCCCCCATGACGGACCGGGATTACACCGTGGGCGGCTGCACCGCCCTGCTGGACGCCATCGGCGGGGCCATCCATCACATCGCCAACGTCCACAAATACGCCCGCCCAGAGGACGTGCCCGAGCACACCCTGTTCATCATCACCACCGACGGCATGGAAAACGCCAGCCGCGTCTATGGCAGCGACAAGGTCAAGGCCATGATCGAGCACGAGAAGGCGAAGTACGGCTGGGAGTTTCTGTTCCTGGCGGCCAACATCGACGCGGTCCAGACCGCCGCCGCCTTCGGCATCGACCAGGACCGGGCGGTGAACTACCGGGCCGACGGCCAGGGCACCCACACCCTGTACGCCACCGTGTCCGGGGCGGTGAGCGCCGTCCGGGCCAACGCGCCCCTCTCCGCCGACTGGAGCGACGCCATCCGGCAGGACGAGCAGGCCCGCCGTTAATACCACCCGGACAGCCCAAGGCCGTCTCCCCGGAGGCGGCCCGCTTCTTTACTTCCCCCCGCGCCGATGTTATAATTGGAGACCAGAGGGAAGGGAGGGGAGCGCGTCATGGGAGCCGTCACATTTCTGGTCAAACCGGCGTCCGGCCTGTGCGACGCCCGGTGCCGGTACTGCTTTTACGAGGACGTGTCCTCCAGCCGCCAGGTGAAGAGCCACGGCCTCATGAGCCGGGACACGGCGGACAGGCTCATCGCCTCCGCCATGGAATACGCCGGGCCCGGCGGGGCCGTCCACTTCCTGTTCCAGGGGGGCGAGCCCACCCTGGCAGGGCTGGACTTCTTCCGCCGTTTCACCGCCGGGGCCCGGTCGGCGTGCCCCGAGGGGGCGCATGTGAGCTTTTCCATCCAGACCAACGGCCTGTCTCTCACCGACCGGTGGGCCCGGTTTTTCCGGGAGGAGGATTACCTGGTGGGGCTGTCCCTGGACGGGACGAAGACCCTGCACGACCGCTTCCGCCGGGACGGGGACGGGCGCGGCACATGGGCACGGGTGACCCAGGCCCTGGCCCTGCTGGACAGGGAGAAGGTCCAGACGAATCTTCTGTGCGTAGTGACCGGCCCCGCGGCCGCCGCCCCCAGCCAGATATACCGCTCTCTGAAGGCGCTGGGGCCCCACCCCCTGCAGTTCATCCCCTGCCTGGACCCGCTGGCCCAGGGCCGGGGCGGGCAGAGCTGGTCCCTTGCTCCGGCGGCATACGGGAGCTTTTTGAAGGGCCTTTTCGACTGCTGGTACAGGGACCTGGCCGACGGCTGGTATGTGAGCGTCCGCCAGTTCGACGACTATCTCCGCCTTCTGGCGGGCATGGCCCCCAGCTCCTGCGCCGCCGCCGGGCGCTGCGGGGGATATCTGGCTGTGGAGGCGGACGGGGGGCTGTACCCCTGCGATTTCTATGTGCTGGACCAGTGGTATCTGGGAAATATCCACGCTCTCACCCCCGCCCAGGCTCTGGCCTCCCCGGTCATGGCCGCCTTCCTAGAGGAGGGCGCCGTTTCCCCGGCCCCCTGCGCCCGGTGCCCTTACGGACCCCTCTGCCGGGGTGGCTGCCGCCGGGACCGGATAGCCGCTGACGGGGGCACGGCCTATTACTACTGTCCATCCATGAGAGACTTCTTCCCCTACGCCCTGCCCCGGCTTTACGCCGCCGCCCGGTTGCTGGGCATGATACGATAACGAGGACGGGACCGTTATCCCGTCCTCTCGCTTTTTTGTTCTCTCGGTCTGTCCGGGACCGCCAGCTTCACCAGCCTGACCATCACCGGCAGCAGAGGCAGCCACAGGGCGGCGGTGAACAGATTGAACAGGGTGTGGGCGTTTGCGATCTGCCTGGCGATGACCTGCACCTCCGGTCCGGCGGGACTGAGAAGCGCCGTCAGCCGGGCGAAGGGCCCCGTCAGCCCCAGCAGCGCCAGGCTCCCGCTCAGGTTGAAAAGCGTGTGGGCCAGGGCCGTGCGCCAGGCGTCCCGGGACTGGCCCGGACAGGCCAGCAGGGCTGTGACCGTGGTGCCGATATTGCTGCCCAGCAGGATGGGGATGGCCCCGGCCAGGCCGATGACGCTGCTCACGCCGTCGGGCCCGGCCTGGCAGGCCGCCCGCTGGAGCATGGCGATGACGGCGGAGCTGCTCTGCACGGCGGCGGTCATGGACGCCCCCATGACAAGCCCCAGCACCGGCATCCGGGCAGCCCGGCCCATCAGCCCGGCGAAGGCCGGTCCCTCCGTCAGGGGCCGGACGGAGGCGCTCATGAGCTCTATGCCCTGAAACAGCAGCCCGAACCCGAACAGGGCCAGCCCCCCGTTTTTGCCCCGCTCTCCCCGTGCCAGCTCCCGCCAGAGAAGCCCCGCCGCCAGAAGGCCGGGGGCTATGTCCCCCAGCCGGAAGGCCAGAAGCTGGGCCGTGACCGTGGTGCCGATGTTGGCCCCGAACACCACCGCCACCGCCTGGGGCAGCTCCATCAGCCCGGCGCTGACGAACCCCACCGCCATCACCGTGGCGGCGGAGCTGCTTTGCAGCACCGCCGTGGCCAGCGCCCCCGCCGCCGCGGCCCGCCAGGGCGTTCCGGTCATGGCCGACAGCATCCGGCGCGTATGGTCCCCGGCGGCGCTCTCCAGAGCCCGGCTCATGGTGCCCATGCCGTAAAGAAACATCGCCAGGCCTCCCCCCAGGCCCAGCACCGCCTTGACGGCAGCGCTCATATCGCTCCCCCCTGTCCCCGGCTCGCCGCCCCGGCGAGCGGGACAGGCGGACAGTGGAGCTTATGCGCCTACCCTCTAACGTATACGCGCCCGGCATCCCGCCGGGCGCGTATACGTTGCTGTTCTATTATTCTTCCCTCAAAAGCCGGGACAGGGCGTCCGCGATGCGCTCGCTGGCGTGGCCGTCCCCGTAGGGATTGGAGGCTCGGGCCATGGCCCTGTATGCCGCCTGGTCGTCCAGCAGGCAGCACAGCGCCTCATACACGGCCTCCTCCCCCGTGCCCGTCACCAGGAGCGTACCGGCGTTCACGCCCTCGGGCCGCTCGGTGGCGTCCCGCATGACAAGCACCGGCTTGCCCAGGCTGGGGGCCTCTTCCTGGATGCCTCCCGAGTCCGTGACGATAAGATAGCTCCGGGCCATGAAGTTGTGGAAGTCCGCCACATCCATGGGGGCCAGCAGCCGGATGCGTCCGCAGCCGCTCAGCTGCTCCTCCGCCGCCCGGCCCACCGCCGGGTTCAGATGCACGGGAAACAGCACCTTCACGTCCGGCCGCTCCTCCACCGCCCGGCGGACAGCCCGGAACATGCCCTCCATGGGTACGCCCAGATTCTCCCGCCGGTGGGCGGTGAGAAGGATAAGGCGGCTGTCCGCCGCCCAATCCAATTCTTTGTTTACATAATCATCCCGCACAGTGGTCCGCAGGGCGTCGATGGCGGTGTTGCCGGTGACGAAGACCCGCTCCGCCGGGACACCCTCCCTCAGCAGATTGTCCCCGGCCTCCTGCGTGGGGGCGAAATGATACCGGCTGAGGAGGCTGACCGCCCGGCGGTTGAATTCCTCCGGCCAGGGCCTGTCCACGTCGTAGGTGCGAAGCCCTGCCTCCACATGGCCCACGGGGATGTGCCTGTAAAAGCATGCCAGGGCCCCGGCGAAGGCGGTGGTGGTGTCCCCGTAGACCAGCGCCGCGTCCGGCGCCTCCGCCTCCAGCACGGGCCCCAGGCCCAGAAGCACGGCGGCGGTCACGTCCTCAAGGCTCTGGTCCGGGCGCATCACATCCAGGTCATGGTCCGGCGTCACGGCAAAGGTGCGCAGCACCCCGTCCAGCATCTGCCGGTGCTGGCCGGTGACGCAGACCACCGTTTTCATATCCGCGCGGCCCTTCAGCTCCCGGACCAGGGGGCACATCTTCACGGCCTCCGGCCGCGTACCGAAGATGAGCAGGACCTTTTTCACAGCGTTCCTCCGATGCAGCTCGACCGCAGCAGGACCCGGTCTATCTTGTCGTTGATGGTCATGGGCAGCATATCCAGCTGCACGTAGCGGTTGGGCAGCATGTAGGAGGGCAGCTTTGCCTTGAGCTGCTCGGCCAGGGTGTCGTCATCCGTCCTGCCCATGTACACGCACACGATCTCGTCCCTGGCCTCGTCGAACAGGCAGCAGCCGTTGGACACTTCTCTCACCGACAGCAGGGCGGTCTCTATCTCCCCCAGCTCGATGCGGTAGCAGCCCTGGTGCTTGATCTGGAAATCCCTCCGGCCCAGGAACATGATCTCCCCCCGCTCGTTGTACCGGGCCAGGTCCCCGGTGCGGTACATCCGCTCGTGGAACAGGCTGTTCAGGGGATTTTGCACGAATGCCTTTTCCGTCTGGGCGGGGTTGTTGTAATACCCACGGGAAAGGCACGTGCCCAGCACGCACAGCTCCCCGGTCTCCCCCGGGCCCACGGGCTTGTCGTCCTCGTTCAGGATCAAAATGCGGGTATTGGCGCAGGCCCGGCCGATGGGCAGGGGCGCGTCGTCGTCAAACTCCCGGTCCACGATGTAATAGGCGCACACGTCGGTTATCTCCGTGGGGCCGTACATATTGCAGTACACCGCGCCGGGCACCGCCCGCCGCCACATATTCAGCTGCCGGTTGGGCATGACCTCCCCGCAGAAATACACCCGCTTCAGCCCGGTGGGCGGGGCGATGTCCAATATGCCGGAGTTGGCGATGGCGATGAGGGCCGAGGGCACGAAGAAGATGGTGTCGATATCGTGCTCGGCCAAAAACCGCATCATGGTCTTGTGGAAGGCGAAGCACTTTCTGGGTATGATCCAGGTGGTGCAGCCGTTTTTCAGGGTGGAGTATATGTCCAGGGTGGAGTTGTCGAACACGAAGGGGGCCTGGTTGCCCAGAACGCAGTTTTCGTCGATGTCCAGGGCGTCGTGGAGCCAGTCGGCGTAGTCCACCATGCACCTGTGGCTGATGGTCACCCCCTTGGGTACCCCGGTGGAGCCGCTGGTGAACAGCACATACAGCAGGTCCGTGTCCACGTGGGCCGCCCGGATGGCCGCCAGGGCCGCCTCGTCCGGCTCGGTCTGGCAGGCGGCGGAAAACAGCTCGCACCCCGCCTGGCCCGCCACGGCCCTGGCCTCCTGCTCGTTCTTCTCGTCGCACAGCACGAAGGCCGGGTGAAGGGTGTTGAAGATGAGCTTGATGCGCTCGGCGGGCATTTTCGTGTCCAGGGGCACGTAAAAGCACCCGGCGCTCACCGCGGCGAAAAAGGCCGCCAGGCACTCCGGGGTCTTCTCCATGAACACCGCCACCGGCAGATTCGTCCCGATGCGGGCGGCCAGATAGGACCCGCCCCGGCGGGCCTTGTCCCGAAGCTGGGAAAAGGTGAGCGTGGTCTTCTCGTCTCCGAAGGCGATCTTGTCCGGGAACCGGGCAGCGGAGGCGTCCAGGTAATCCAGTACGTTGGTGGTCATGTATAGCTACCTCACAAAAACAGTCTCACGAATATCGTATCGTGCAGTATATCCTGGCTGAACCAGGAGGTGTTTATAAACAGCGCCAGCAGCGACAGGCAGAACACGTACACATACACCGTCACCAGCCCCTCGCCTATGCCCAGGGCCAGCCCCAGCAGCCGGTTGGTCATGCTCAGGATATTGTCCCGCCGGGCCCGCCGGGCCGCCACCATCTTGGCCAGGGCCCGGGAGATGAACAGGCACACGCTCAGCATCACAAGGCTCAGCACCACCTGGGCCAGCGTCACCAGCAGGGGCTGGAGCACCGTCTGGGTGATGGCCTGGGCCAGACTGCCAGGGTCCTGCCGGAGCATGGACAGGATGGAGTTGACCGTGTCCCCGTCCAGTATCTGCCCACCCAGCAGGCCGCCCAGGCTGTTGAGTATCTCCTGGAGGCTCTGGGCCGCCACCGCGCCGTTTTCCAGCGCCGCCGTCACGTCCGGCGGGATGGCCGACGTCACCGCCGACACGGCCCTGGGCTCCATCACCACGTGGTATATCTTCTCCGCCCAGGGAGAGGCGTACAGCCCTATGAGCACCGCCGCCGCCACCCAGCCGCCTAGGCGCAGCACCTCCGAGAGCATGCCCTGGTGCCAGCCCCGCCAGACGATGTAGACGAACAGCACCATCAGCACGATATCATAGACCATGTTGGCCGTCACCGCCCATGCCCCCTTTCCAAAAGCGAGACTATTATAACCGCAAACACGCCCAAACGCAAGACCGGCGAGGCCATCGGGCCCCGCCGGTCTTGCTCGCGGCTGTCTTTTTTATCTTACGAAGGTCAGGTCCCCGCTGACTTCGATTCTCCTGCTGCCCTCGGGGAGGCCGTCCCGCCCGGTCATATCCACCATCCGGCCGTTTTCGTCCTGGACGAAGCTGTATTCGTTCCACGCGGTGACGGACTGCACCTCCGCAGGGTCGATGAGCCGGTTGAACACATAGCTGACGCGGCCGTCCCCCACGCAGCTCAGCCAGTGGTTAACGGTATAGGGCTCGTCCATCGTCACCACGTAATCCGTCCCGTCGGCGTAGTGGATGACGACGTCGTCCGTCAACATATTATAGACCGGGCCCTCTATCTCCAGGTCGAGGGCAAGGCCTATGGGCGAGACCAGCGCCGTCCAGCCCTCCGGCCCGGTCAACACCTCCGAGACGGCGCACTCCGGCATATCCA
>CANRNA010000060.1 GCA_947631805.1 uncultured Oscillospiraceae bacterium
ACGCGCTCCTCCTTCTCCGCCCTGTCCAGCTGCCCCGCCATGGCCGCCGCCTTCGTCCCCGGCCGGACGGAATAGGGGAAGGCGTGGACATAGAAAAAGCCGCACCGCTCCAAAAAAGCCAGGGTGGCCGCAAAATCCTCCTCGCTCTCCCCAGGAAAGCCGCATATCAGGTCCGCTGTGAGACTGCATCCGGGAAAATACCGCCGCAGACGGCCGCACACCGCCTCAAAGGCGGCGGTGTCATACTTCCGCCCCATCCGCCGGAGGGTGTCGTCACAGCCGGACTGCAGCGACAGGTGGAAGTGGGGGCACACCCTCCCCAGGGCCGCCAGCCGGGCGCAGAAGTCCTCCGTCACCACCGTGGGCTCCAGGGACCCCAGGTGTACGCGCACCCCGGGGGCCGCCCCGGCGATGGCCTCCACCGCGTCCGCCAGACCCGGTCTGTCCGGCAGGTCCTTGCCGTATGAGGCGATCTCGATGCCGGTGACCACGATCTCCAAAAAGCCCTCCGCCGCCAGGCGCGCCGCCTGGGCGGCGCAGTCCGCCGTGGGCAGGGACCGGACACGGCCTCTCGTATAGGGGATGATGCAGTAGGTGCAGAAATTGTCGCACCCGTCCTGTATCTTCAGCATGGCCCGTGTCCGCCCCGCCGCCGCCCCGGCGGGCAGGGGCTCGAAATACCGCCGCCGGAAGGGGTCGTCCACCGCCGTGGCCGGGACTGCCCGCTCTATGGCGTCGGCCAGGGCCCGCTTGTCCCCGCTGCCGAACACGATGTCGGCCCCCAGGGCCTTCACCTGCTCCGGCTCCAGCTGGGAAAAGCACCCGCACACCACCGTCAGGGCCCCAGGGTTCTTCCCCCGGAGCCGCCGGATGGCCTGGCGGGACTTGCGCCCGCTCTCGGCGGTGACGGCGCAGGTGTTGACGATGACCACGTCTGCCCCCTCCTCCGCCGGGGTGAACCCCCGCTCCCGGAGCATGGTCTCCAGGGCCTGGGTCTCGTATTGGTTCACCTTGCAGCCCAAGGTGTAACAAGCGTACTTCATAAGCCTTGCCTTTTCCCACCGCGCAGTATATAATCGGGGCGGTGATTTTGAAATGATCTATCTTGACAACGCGGCCACCACCCCGGTGTGCCCGGAGGCGGCCCAGGCCGCCATGGAGGCCATGACGACCGCATTCGGAAATCCCAGCTCCACCCACGCCCCCGGCCGGGCGGCGCGGGCGCTGCTGGCAGATGCACGCGCCGCCGTGGCCCAAAGCATCGGCGCTTCCCCCGAGGAGATCGCCTTCACCTCCGGCGGCACCGAGGGAGACAGCTGGGCCATCCGCTCCGGGGCCTATCTCATGCGCCATAAGGGCCGTCACATCATAAGCTCTCTCACGGAGCACGACGCGGTGCGAAAGGCCCTGGACCATCTCCAGAGCCAGGGCTGGGAGGTCACCCGCCTCGCCCCCGGTCCCGACGGGGCCGTATCCGCCGCCGACGTGGCCGCCGCTCTCCGGCCAGACACGGCGCTGGTGAGCCTGATGCTGGTCAACAACGAGACCGGCGCCATCACGGACCTCCCCGCCGTGGTCCGGGCCGTCCGCCAGGCGGGCTGCCCCGCCCTGGTGCACACCGACGCGGTCCAGGGCTGGATGAAGGTGCCCTTTACAGTCGGGAGCCTGGGCGCGGACATGATCTCCCTGTCCGGCCACAAGATACACGCCCCCAAGGGCGTGGGGGCCCTGTACATCCGCCGGGGGGTGCGTCTGCCGCCTCTGCTGCCCGGCGGGGGCCAGGAGGATGGCCGCCGTTCCGGCACCGAGAACATGCCCGGCATAGCGGCGCTGGCCGCCGCCGTCAGGGCCGCCCGCGCGGACGCCCACGCACCGGCCAGGATGGCCGCCCTCCGCCAGAGGGCCGTGGACAGCCTCACCGCCGCCGCGCCGGAGCTCACCGTCCTGGGCGGCGGGGCGCCCCACATCCTGTGCCTGTCCCTGCCCGGATATAAGAGCGAGGTGCTCTTGAATTACCTGGACGCCCTGGGCATAAGCGTGTCCAAGGGCTCGGCCTGCAAGCGGGGGGCCCGCAGCCACGTGCTGGAGGCCATGGGCCTGGAGCCCAGGGTCATCGACGGGGCCATACGGGTGAGCCTGGGGCGGTTCAACACCGAGGGGGATATAGACGCCCTGTGCGCGGGGCTCCTCCGCGCCCGTGCGGAGCTGTATAAGGTCCTTTGACACCAGGAGAGGGCATAACGTGACCGGCGGGGATGTTCCCCCGCCGGTCTTTGTATGTCACATCACTGCTCCAGATATTTTGTGACCTCGGGCCCGAAGGAGGCCGGGTCGGCGGAGACGGTCACGGTAAAGGTGATGCTCTCCGACTGGCCGAACCGCTCCAGCCAGGAGAGGAACTGGCTCAGCTCCTCCTCGGAGGCGGGCCGGATGATCTTGAACAGATTGTCTATGAACACATGGGTGATGTCAAAGTTCCCGGCGGCCAGGCCGCTGATGAAGCCGCGCATCAGGTCGATGGAGTTGATCCCGTACTGCGAGGCGTGGATGAGCCGCGCCTGATAGGGGATATCGTATGTAAGGACCTTGTCCTTTTCGAT
This sequence comes from uncultured Oscillospiraceae bacterium, assembly GCA_947631805.1. GTDB lineage: Bacteria > Bacillota > Clostridia > Oscillospirales > Oscillospiraceae > CAJOIG01. The sequence goes on from CANRNA010000060.1 coordinate 2,601, forward strand.
GCAGATCACGTCGCCGTGCTCCTCATCCACCGCTTTGCGTACCAGCTCTACCAGCTGTTTTGTTTTGCCGGTCCCTTTGAGACCCATGATCAATCTTATCAAGAGATCATCACGCTCCCTTCTGAAGTTGCCCTTATTCTAACATCTTTCCCGTCACACTGCAACGGGAAAGATGTTAAAAATGTGGGAATTTTTCCGTCAGGCGCCGGGCTTGCCCAGCATACGGAACATATTTTTCTTGTAGGCCTCCACGCCGGGCTGGTCGAAGGGGTTCACCCCCAGCATATAGCCGCTGATGGCGCAGGCCACCTCAAAGAAGCACACCAGCTCCGCGAAGCCCTCCTCGTCCCGCAGAGGGACGCTCACGCCCATATTGGGCACGCCTCCGGCCACGTGGGCGGCCTTCACCGCCTCCATGGCCACCCGGGATATCTCTCCCAGGCCCCGTCCGGCCAGATAGTTCAGCCCGTCCGGGTCGCCCATGACGAAGGGCATCTCATAGTCCCGCCGGGGCCGGTCGAAGCTTACCACGGTCTCCATCAGGGTGCGGGGGCCGTCCTGGATGTACTGGCCCATGGAGTGCAGGTCCGCGTTGTACTCCACCGACGCCGGGTATATGCCCACGCCGTTTTTGCCCTCGCTCTCCCCGTACAGCTGCTTCCACCACTCCGCCATGTAGCGGAACGACGGCTCGTAGCTGGCCAGTATCTCTATCTTCTTGCCCCTGGAATACAGGGCGTTGCGGGTGGCGGCATACTGCCAGGCGGGGTTGTCCGGGTTGCGCAGGTCCAGCTCATACAGCGCCTCCGCCGCCGCGCCCACCAACGTGTGCACGTCGCAGCCCGCCGCCGCCAGGGGCAGCAGCCCCACCGCGGACAGCACGCTGAACCGGCCGCCCACGTCGTCAGGCACCACGAAGGTCTCGTAGCCCTCCCGGTCGGCGATGGTCTTCAGCACGCCGCGGGCCCTGTCGGTGGTGGCGTAGATGCGCTTGCGGGCACCCGCGCCGTACTTCTTCTCCAGCAGTCCCCGGAAGATGCGAAACGCCGCCGCGGGCTCCAAGGTCGTGCCGGACTTGGACACCACGTTCACGGAGAAGTCCCTGTCCCCCAGCCGGTCCAGCTTATCGTTCAGATCGTCCGGAGACAGCCCCGTCCCGGCGAATATCACCTCGGGCCCGTTCTTGGGCCGGATGAGCTCTATACCGGCCCGGGCGCCCAGATAGCTGCCGCCGATGCCCACCACCACCAGCACCTCGCTGGTGTCGCGGATGCGCTCCGCCGCGGCCATGATCTGTTTCAGCTCGCCGCCCTGTACCCGGCGGGGCAGCTCCCGCCAGCCGGTGAACTCCGCCCCGGCGCCTTTTCCCTCCGCCAGCGCCCTGTGGGCCTGGCCCGCCGCGCCGTAATCCGGCCCGGTGCTGTCCAGAAAGCTCAATGCCCCCGAAAGATCGACTTTTACCATATCAAGCGGCCCTCCTGCCTCTTTAGCTGCGGCGGGACGCGCCCGCCTGTGATACTTGGCATTATAGCGCATCCCGCCGTATTTTTCAAGTCGTCTTTTTCCTGAAAGTGGGGAACATCCTCCAAAAACCGCCTGTTTTTCCCGTCAAAATGGGGAATATGTGCCACTCCTGTCCTGTATCACACCGCCCTCCAGCCTATGAGCGCCCCCAAAAGCCTTCCGTACACCGCCCAGAAGGACAGCCGCTCCACGCTCCCGGCGGCCACGATGTCCACCCTGGCCAGCACCTGGTCCCCCGCCCGGACGGTCAGCGTCCCCAGGCTCTGCCCCTGGCTCACCGGGGCGGTCACCCGCTCGGCCAGCTCCACCCGGTAGTCCAGCTCCTTCAGTGCCCCCTTCTCCTGGAGCAGATACTCCCCGCCGGTGAACATGGGCTGGACGCTGTCCGCCGTCCCCAGGGCCACCGGCACCGGGGGGAGGGCCTGGCCGGGCCGCAAGGACGCAAGCCCATAGTTGGCGAAGGCGTAGTTCAGCAGGGTGCGGGCGTCCTCGAACCGCTTGGCGGAGGTCTCCCCGTGGAGCACCACGGCGATGTACTCCACCCCGTCCCGCTCCGCCGTGGCGGCCAGGCAGTACATGGCCTTGGCGGTGAAGCCGGTCTTCAGCCCCGTGGCCCCCTCGTAGCCGTAGATGAGCCGGTTGGTGTTGGAGAGGCCGAACTCCCCGTTCCGGACCGTGTCCATCCACACGGTGGTGTACTCCTTGATGACGCTGTGGCCGATGAGCTCCCGGCTCATGAGGGCAATGTCGTAGGCGGAGGTGTAGTGGTCGTCGTCGTCATACAGGCCCGTGCAGTTGGTGAAGTGGGTGTCGGCCATGCCCAGCTCCCCCGCCCGCTGGTTCATCCGCTGGACGAAGGCCTCCTCCGACCCGGCGATATGCTCGGCCAGGGCCACGGCGCAGTCGTTGGCGCTGACCACGGCCACGCACTTGAGCATCTCCGACACGCTCATCTGCTCCCCCGGCTCCAGCCATATCTGGCTGCCGCCCATGGACGAAGCCGTCTCCGAGGCGGTCACCATGGTGTCCATGGTGACGGTCCCCGCCTCCACGGCCTCCACCACCAGCAGCATGGTCATCACTTTGGTGACGCTGGCCGGGGGGCAGTGGACGTGGGACTGCTTTTCATAGAGCACCGTGCCCGTGCTCTTCTCCATCAGCACTGCGTAAGGGGCCTGGATGTTGATGGCGTCCTCCGGCAGGGTCTCCACGGCGTAGGCGGGGGTGGTCAGCAGCAGTGCGGACAGCATGAATGCCACAAGCTTTCTCATCGTTATCTCCATTCCGCCGCTGCCAAGGCGCGGCAACCTTTTTCGGGCGTCCGCGGACAAGGGACGCCCCCACATCCAAATGGATATTGGGGCGGGCGCTGGATTATGCCGGAAAAGCGCCGGGCAAATACCGCCGGAAACGGGCCGTAATGCACACCGTCAACACGCTTTTACACAAAAGGCCCCTCTCGCACTGTCGAGGCGAGGGGCCTTTTGTCGAAACTCATATCTCCCTGTACATGGCGGGGGCGTCGGCCTTGGCAACGCTCTCCCCCACGCTGACCACCTCCACACGGGTGGTCCTGGCGCCGAAGCGGACCTCTATCACGTCCCCGGGCTTCACGTCCCGGGAGGCCTTCGCCAGGGCGCCGTTCACCGTCACCCTGCCGCCGTCGCAGGCCTCGTTGGCCACGGTGCGGCGCTTGATGAGCCGGGAGACCTTCAAAAACTTGTCCAAACGCATCGTATCACCACCTGAAAAGCCAAGCGGCGCGGGTCATCCCGCGCCGCGTCGGTCACAAAGACCTGCTTATTTTGCAATGGCGTCCTTCAGGGCCTTGCCAGCCTTGAACTGAGGGGCCTTGGAAGCGGGGATCTTGATCTCGGCCTTGGTCTGGGGGTTGCGGCCGACACGGGCTGCGCGCTCCTTCACATCGAATGCGCCGAAGCCGACGATCTGGACCTTGTCGCCCTTCTTCAGAGCATTGGTCACAACATCGACGAACGCATTGACAGCACTCTCCGAATCCTTCTTGGAAAGACCGGTCTCCGCCGCGATTGCCGCAATAAGTTCTGCTTTGTTCATAGTTGACCTCCTAATTCTCGGCGGTTTCCCGCCTCTTTTGTTTTTTGTTTGTTTTTTATTCTAAAGTTTGCTTTCGCAAATCTTTGACAGATTCTATTCCAGGCTCTTCGCCTTCTGCCACAGGGCCTCCTGGGCGTCCAGGGGCATATCCCCCAGGGCCTGTCCGTTCTCAGCCGCCATCTCCTCCATCCGGGCGTAGCGCCGGACGAACCGGTCGTTGGAGCCGTTCAGGGCCGCCTCCGGATCGATGCCCAAGAGCCTTGCCAGATTCACCACCGACGCCAGCACATCTCCCAGCTCCTCTTCCACGCGCTCCCCGGCGGCGATGGCCTCGTCCAGCTCTCCCAGCTCCTCGGTGAGCTTCTCCCGGGCGCCGTGCCAGTCCGGCCAGTCAAAGCCGTCCTTTCGGGCCTTTTTCTGTATCTTCTCCGCCCGCCACAGGGCCGGGAGGGCCCTGGCGACGCTCTCCATGGCCTGGGAGGAGGACTTCTGGGCCTTCTCCTGCCGCTTCACCTCTTCCCAGGTGACCAGCACCTCCTCCGGGGTGTCCAGGTCCATCTGCCCGAACACGTGGGGGTGGCGGCGGATGAGCTTCCTGCAGGCCTCGTCGCACACGTCGTCAAAGGTGAAGCCGCCCCGCTCCGTCTCTATCTGGGCGTGAAACAAGACCTGCATCTGCAGGTCGCCCAGTTCTTCCCGGAGATTATCCAGGTCGCCGCTGTCTATGGCGTCAGCGGCCTCATAGGCCTCCTCCAGCAGGTCCCGGCGAATGGACTGGTGGGTCTGGGCCCTATCCCAGGGACATCCGCCCTCCCCCCGGAGGATGGCCATGATGACACGGAAGTCATCCAGGCCGTATTTTTCCTTGTACTGAAAATTTATCATATTATCGCGCTCTCTGCAAGTGTAAAATTTCAAAAAACGGGATGTTTGCAGGTTTTTTTGCGTTTTTCAGCGAATATGGAGCTTCCGGGCGAGCTTTTCCCCCTTGGGGAACAGCTTCATGTCCTCCATGGTGATGGCCCGCAGGGCGATGGCCATGACGCAGTAGACCACCACGCCGACCGCCACTCCGGCCCCGAAGGGCAGCATGATATTCACCCGCCGCCCGGCCACCGTGGACGTGACGCCGCCCATCAGCCCGTGGCACAGGCTCCACACCGCCCGGGCGGCCACGCCCATGACGGCGCAGCTGATGGCGCTGCGGCCGAATATCCGCCACAGATTCATGGGCCGGTCCATGTGCCGGGCCATGTTGATAAGGTTCACCGTGAGCATCACGATATAGCAGCAAAGAGTGCCCAGAGGCGCGCCGTAGATGTTGATGCTGGGGTTGCCCACCAGCACGTAGGTGACCACCACCTTCACGATGCCCCCCAGGACGATGCCCACCAGGGGCAGGCGCTCGTTGCCGTTGGCCGGGAGGATGGAGTTGGTCATCAGGCTCATGGTCATGAAGTAGCATGTCACGCCCAGCTCGCACAGCAGTATCGCCCCCTGGGTGCCGCTGCCGGGGAAAAGCGTCTCCATGCAGGGACCGGCCAGCACCGCCATGCCCACCGCCATAGGCAGGCACAGCAGCGTGCACATGCGCATGGAGCTCTCGGCGATGTTGCACACCTCCGCTCCCCTCTTGCGCAGCCGGGCCGCCGCGATGGCGGGCACCACGCTGGACAAAAAGGGTACCACGAAGGCGGAGGGGACATTGTACACCGTCATGGCCCAGTCATACACCCCGAACAGGCTGTCCGCCGCGATGGAGGAATAGCCCGCCGCCGTCTTCAGCCGGTTGAGGGTGATGCCCCCGTCCGCCAGCTGGATGATGCTCATGATGGAGGTGGATATGGTGATGGGGATGCCGATGCGCAGCAGGTCCCAGAATATCTTCTTATCCGGATCCGGGATATCGGAGGCGTCCCGCCGGGGCTTCACGTCGTACTTGCGGTGGACCTTCACCTGCATGTAGACCATGGCGGCCAGAGAGCTGACCGTGGTGCCAAAAATGGCCCCCGCGGCGCATATCTCCATGCTGTAGCCCGCCTTGTACAGCCACCCGGCGCAGGCCAGGCCCACCAGCACCTTCACCCCCGTCTCGATGACCTGGCTGACGGTGGTGGGGATCATATCCGAATGGCCCTGGGCATAGCCCCGGTAGGCGGCCGTCACGCACACCAGCACCACGCTGGGCGCCATGATGAAGATGCACCGGGAGGCCTGGACGGCGTTCATATAGGCGGCTATCTCCGCCGGGAACGCCATCATGATGAACGTGCCCGCGGCGCCCAGCCCCAGGAAGCTCATCATGCCCACCCGGAACACCCGGTAGACCTGATTCTCCCGGTCCAGGGCGTCCGCCTCGGATATCATCCGGCTCATGGCCACCGGAAAACCGGCGGTAGCGATGGTGAGAAAGAAGTTATAGATGCGGTAGGTGATGCCGAACTGGGCGTACCCGGCCTTGCCCAGGATATTGCCCAGCGGTATCTTGTAGACCGCGCCCAGTATCTTTACAAGGACGATGCCAACGGTGTAGATGGCCGCGCCGTGCAGAAAGTTTTGCCCCTTTTTTTCAGACATATTTGCTCCTTACCTGTGCCGGATAAAACGAATATATGCCGCTTCGGGCCGCAAGATGAACCCAACGGGCACCCTCCCCCTCGGGCGGCATGACACAGGGGCGGCATAAGCCGCCCCTGTAGGGAAAGAGCAAATCAGCCGTGACGGACAGAGTCGATATACTTGGTCAGGTCGAGCATCTTGTTGGAATAACCCCACTCGTTGTCGTACCAGGCGATCAGCTTGACGAAGTTGCCGTTCAGAGCGATACC
>CANRNA010000061.1 GCA_947631805.1 uncultured Oscillospiraceae bacterium
CCGCGGGCGTTTATACAATAATAACAGATGAAAGAGAAAGGCCCTCGGCGGGATGATCCCCGCCGAGGGTCGTTTTGCTGCGGCATTATGGCGTTATTATAATATAGTATCCCGGAACACTTTTATCAAGAGCAGCCGTCCCTCCCGGACGGTGATGCGGGCCGTTTTGCCGGGGAGGGGCTCGTTGCTCACCCCATACTGGTAATCGCAGGTTATCTCCGCGTCCTCCAGGGGGTACTTGGCGTCCCGGATGGTCACGCCCCGCGCCGTGCCGCTGATGTTCAAAAGGGAGAAATAGGGGAAGCTGTCCGGCACAAGGCCCGGCTGCCGGGAGACGATCTGGAAAAGACCATAGTCGTCCAGGGCCGCGCACCGGGCGCCCCGGCTGTCCAGCATCAGCAAAATGGACAGGTTCCCCAGGGTGTGGTCCAGCCGACCGCCGAACACGCCCAGCAGAAGAAAGTCCTCGTACCCGCGGGACAGGGCCTCCTTCACGGCAAAGACCGTGTCGGTGTCGTCCTTCTCCCGCGGCAGGGTGATGGTCTCCACCGGCAAATGGGGGTCCGGGTGGGAGTCAAAATCCCCCACCACCAGACCGGGCGCCGCGCCCAGGCCCTCCCGGTGGCGCAGACCGCTGTCGCAGTAAACGCACCAGTCGCCAGGCTCCAGAGCCGCTTGGGCCCTGGCATAATCGGCGATAGGCGCGCCGCCGATGATGACACACCGCCCCATGGTCACGCCGCCTTTCCCACTGTCTTCCGCACCGCCAGGCAGAGGGCGGCGGTGATGAGCATATCCGGCAGGGTGTTGCCGACGATTATGTCAACCTGCATCAGCAGCCGGTACACCACGAAGCCCACCAGCCACAGGCCCATGCTGACCCAGTCCACGGCCACGCCGCTCCGGTCCCGGTGCAGCAGGAAAAAGTCCGCGATCTGGATAGCCACCATGGGCGCGAAGACGGAGCCGATGAGATAGAGGAAATCCGTGATGTCGTCCATGGGGAACAATATGGCCCCCGCCGTGCCCAGCACGGCAGCGCCCACGGCCACCCACTTGCCGGAGAGCTTTTGCGAGAGCGATTCGCTGCTCACACCGGCGGAGTAGGCGTCCAGGAAGGTGGTGGTCACGGTGGAGAACACGATGATGAGCAGGCCCACCACGCCCAGACCGGCCTTCAGCATGATCTGGGCGATGTCCGACTCCCCGGTGAATATGGCCGCGCCCATGCCGATGAGGTACATCCAGCAGCTCACCAGGCCGTATACCACCGCGCTGGCCGCCGTGGCCCGGACGGGCTTTTCCGCCTCGCGGGTGTAGTCGCTGATGAGGGGCAGCCAGGAGAGGGGCATAGCCACCGCCAGCTCTACCGCCGCGCCGAAGCTCATGCCCTCCCCGGAGACGGCCAAGGCGCCCTTGTCGGTGAAGATGACATAGCTGAGGATGATGGTCAGGATGAACAGCGCCGCCATTGCCACGGTGTTGAGCTTGCCCAGGTTCCGGATGCCGATGAGTATCCACACCACGATGAGCCCGCCGATGACGAGACACCAGACCCAGCTGCCCACGTTCCACACGCCGCCCGCGGCCAGGGCGCCGTCATATATCATGATGGCCGTCCAGCCCAAAAGCTGGACGATGTTCAGCAGGGAGAACAGCAGTCCCCCCTGGCTGCCGAAGCTCATTTTCACCGTCTCCATGGCGCTTTTGCGGACGCGGCCGCCGATGAGCCCCGCCAGATAGAGCAGCACGCAGCCGATGACGTGGCCCACGAGGATGGCCGCCACGCCCTTGCCGAAGCCCAGGGGCGCGAAATAGGTGCCCGTGAGTATCTCCGCGATGGACACACCGGCCCCGAACCATATCAGGCTGTTTTCCAGCACAGAGGTGCCCTTCGTCTTCATGTCAGCGCTCCTCCCTTCCAAAGCCGGTGTGGGCGGCAAAGGCGTGGTCCATGGGACCCCGGCCATGGCCCAGGTCCAGCATGGCCGCCAGCGCCCCGGAGATATATTCCTTGGCCCGGCCTACGGCCTCGTCCATGGCGCAGCCCTTGGCCAGGTTGGCCGCGATGGCGCTGGACAGGGTGCAGCCGGTGCCGTGGGTGTTGGGGTTTTGGATACGGCGGCCGCGGAACCACCGGGTCCCCTCCGCCGTCCAGAGCAGATCGTTGGCGTCGCTGACGCTGTGGCCGCCCTTCACCAGCACGGCGCAGCCAAGCTCCTCGCCGATGGCGTGGGCCGCCGCCTCCATGTCCCGCTCGGAGCGGATGGTCATGCCGGACAGGGTCTCCGCCTCCGGGATATTGGGCGTCGCCACCGCCGCCAGGGGCAGAAGGAGCTCCTTTAACGCCCGGACAGCCCCGCTCTCCAGCAGGCTGGAGCCGCTGGTGGCCACCATCACCGGGTCCACCACCACGTTTTGGGCCCCGTAAAAGGTCAGCCGCTCGGCAATGGCCTCGATAAGCCCCGCCGAGGATACCATTCCTATCTTCACCGCGTCGGGGCGGATGTCCTCGAACACGGCGTCGATCTGCTGGCGCAGGAATTCCGGCGTCACCTCCATGATGGCCCGGACCCCGGTGGTGTTCTGGGCGGTGAGCGCCGTGACGGCGCTCATGGCGAACACCCCGTTCAGGGTCATGGTCTTCAGGTCGGCCTGGATACCGGCGCCTCCGCTGGAATCGCTCCCAGCGATGGATAATGCTGTTCTCATCATCGATACCTCCTTATTTTTTGACAGCACTAACTTTTTTATAGCGGCGGAAAGTGGTGCCCCCGACCCGCCGCTTGGCCGCGTCGGCTCAGCCGCCGCGGTACTTTCCTGTTTTCTGCTCAATGGACAATATCTCGCCCTCGGGCCGGTACACGGCCTTCACATAGGCCGACACCTTGGGCGCGCCCGCCCGGGCGGCCACATGCAGGCTCTCTTTGACGATGTCCATGAGCTGGTCGATGTCCTCCCCCTCCACGGTGGTCTCAAAGGCCCCCACCTGATAGGAAAGGCCCGTGGCGCGGATGTAGTCGATGACCTGATCCACGACCCGGCACACTTCACTGTCCCCCTCCACGGCGGGCAGCACCTGAATGGCGATGCTTGCTCTCATGATAGTTCCTCCTTATATCGCGCCGCGCCAGTCGGCGATGTATTCATTGGCGAGGGCTTTCAGCTCCTCCCAGCGGTTGGCGGCCACCGCGTCGTAGACCGCCACCACATAATAGCCCGCCTCCCGGGCGGTCTTCACGGCATAGTAGGCGTCCTCGAACACGGCCACGTCCTCCGGCCTGGCCGCGCCCAGGCGCTTGGCCGCCGCGTGGTACACGTCCGGGCGGTTTTTGCCCACCCCCACGCTCTCGCAGGACAGCAGAAAGTCGAAGCAGTCCGCCACTCCCAGCCGGGTCAGGCATTCCGCCACCAGGGGCTCCGCCGTGGCCGAGGCCACGCACATCCGCACGCCCCGGTCCCGCAGCGCGGCGAGGTATTCCTTCATCCCCGGCTTCAGGGGGATGTGGTGCCGGTAGTGGTCGGCCATGATGTCGTTCATGTCCGCCGCCATTTCCTCCGCCGTGCCGGACAGGCCCAGCTCCCGGATGAACAGGGCCGTGGACTCGGCCATGGTCATGGGCCGTATCCGCTCCAGCAGGTCCTCCGGGATGGAGTCGACGCCCCGCAGGCCCAGATATTCCGGGGCCAGGTCCCGCCAGTAGCCCATGGAGTCCACCAGGGTGCCGTCCATGTCGAATATCGCAAACGCCTTATCCATGGCCGACCACCTTTTCCGCCAGAGCGCGCAGCGCCGCCGTGGCCGCTCCCGGGTCCGGAGCCGCGAAGATGGCGGACACCACCGCCACCCCATCCACGCCGCTGCCCGCCAGCTGGAGGATGTTGTCCGCGCTGATGCCCCCGATGGCCACCACCGGGATGGTCACCGCCGCCCGTATGGCCCGGAGCTGCTCGCCGGTGATATGCCGGGCGTCGGCCTTCGTGCCGGTGGCAAAGATGGACCCCACGCCGATGTAATCGGCCCCGGCGGCCTGGGCGGCCACGGCCTCCTCTACCGTTCCGGCGGATATGCCCAATATCCGGCCCGGGCCTATCATGGCCCGGATGTCCCGGCCCCTGATGTCGCTCTGGCCCACGTGGACCCCGTCCGCCCCGCTCCTCAGGGCGGCCTCCACGCTGTCATTGACCACAAAGGGGACCTTATACTGGGCGCACAGCGCCCGCAGCGCCTCCGCCTCCCCCGTCAGGCCGTCTGTGTCCAGGTCCTTCTCCCGGACCTGCAAAAAGGTCGCGCCGTTTTCCAGCACCCGGCGGCACACGGCCAGCAGGCTCTCGCCCGGCGCCAGCCACCGCCTGTCCGTCACCGCGTACAGGAGCATGCCGCGGCGTATCTCTTCACCGGAGTATTTCATAATCCGCTTCCTCCACAAGCTCTTTTTCTGTCAGATTGAATACCGCGTCGATCATGTCGGTGCGGAAGGTGGCGTTGCCGGTGCCCTTTTCCAGCCGGGCCCGCTCCGCCCTCTGGCCGCACACCCCCATGGCGATGACGGCGGCGGCGGTGGCGGTGAAGGGGTCGGCGGGCATAGCGCCGCAGAAGGCCCCTATTAGGCTGGTGAGCATGCAGCCGCTGCCGGTGATGCGGGCCATGGTGGCGCAGCCGTTTCGCACCACCGCCGTCCGCGTCCCGTCGGATATCAGGTCCAGCGCCCCGGACACGGCCACCACGCCGCCTATCCGCCGGGCCAGCGCCTCCACGAACTGGGCCGCCTCGTCCAGGCGGTCCTCCGTCACCGCGTCCGGGGCGGCGGCGTCCACGCCACTGCCCGTGGCCGTCTGCCCGGCCAGGCTCCGTATCTCCGAGGCGTTGCCCCGGATGGCGGTGAAGCGTACCTCCTCCAAAAGACGGCGCCCCGCCTCCCGGCGCAGGGCGGTGCCTCCCACGGCCACCGGGTCCAGCACCACCGGCACGCCCAGCTCGTTGGCCCGCTTTCCGGCGCTCACCATGGCGTCCACGCTCTCGATGGCCCCCATGTTGCACACCAGGGCCCGGACACGGCCCACCATCTCCGCCGCCTCCCGGATGTCCATGCTCATGACCGGGGAGCCACCCACGGCCAGCAGGATGTTGGCGCAGTCGTTCACCGTGACGAAATTTGTGATACACTGTACCAGGGGGGCGCTCTCATGGACCCGCCCCAGGGCCTCCGCCAGCTCTATCCTCTTCATCCCGCCAGCTCCTTTTCCATCCGCTGGAGCAGCCCGGTCCGCTTCAGGGCCAGCACCGTCAGCACGCCCATGGCTCCGCCCACCATGGCGGCGGGGGTGTAGAAGGGCACGTAGTAAAACGGCGAGCCCACGTCCAGCTCATAAAACCAGGTCATCAGCGGGTAGGACGCCAGCGCCCCCAGCAGCCCTGTGCCGACGACCTCGCCCACCCAGACCAGGTAGATGTTCTTCGTCTTCCGCCACAGCAGGCCGCCCAGGATGGGCCCGAACACGGCCCCGGCCACCGCCTGGATGGTCCGGCCGGACAGCATGCGCATCACGCCGCACAAAAACGCCGCCGCGCAGGCATACCACGGGCCCAGGAACACCGCCGCCACCACGTCCACGAAGTGCTGGAACGGGGCCATCGCCGGGAAGTAGACGAAGGTGTTCAGCACAAAGGCCATACAGGCGAACAGCGCCGTGAGTACCATTTTCCGCACATGGGTATGAGAATTCGCTTTCATGTTTCCCTCCATAAGATAGCGGGGGCAGCCCCTTTGGCAGCCCCCGCAAAAATGCGCGTATCATCAGCAAATCCCTACGTTGGCATTATCCAAATCAGGTCCATGGGTCGAAGGTCATCCTTCCTCTCAGCCTGCCGAGCAAGCTCCCCGCTGTTTGATTGTCCCGGATATTATACCCCCATCCTCCCCCGATTGCAATAGCTTTTCTCCCCGGAAGGAAAATCTCCCCTATCCCCCGGCGGAAAATGGGGCGGCTTTTGTCACACTTCCCCGTTTTTCCTGTTATGAATAGTGAGCGCGCGCAAAAAGGAGACAGACCATGACAAGACACATCGAAGAGGCTGAGGCCCTCGCCCGGCTCAGGCAGGGGGACGAGGAGGCCCTGGACTGGTTCATCCGGCGGTATACGGCCTATGTGGGCTCCATCGTCTGGGCCGTGGCGGCCGACCGCCTCACCGCCCAGGACAAGGAGGAGCTCACCGCCGACGTATTCTGCGAGCTGTGGCGGCGCCGGGACAGGCCCCTGCCCGGAAAGGTCAAGGCCTATCTGGGAACTATCGCCCGCACCAGGACCATCAACAGGCTCCAGCAGACAGCCCCGGAGGCTCCCCTGGAATACGATGAGCTGGTCCTGGCCGCCGACGCCCCGGAAAAGGAGGTCCTTCTCCGGGAGAGCACGGCCCGTCTGCGCCGGTATATCGGCCAAATGAGCCCTCCCGACCGGGAGATATTTCTTCGCTACTACTACCTTTGCCAGAGCGCCCCCGCTATCGCCGCCCGGCTGGGCATGACCCCCGAGGCGGTGCGCCAGCGGCTGACCCGCGGCCGGGAGCGCCTGCGGCAGCAATTTGAGGAGGATATGACATGACTTCAACAATACGGATATCGGACCTTGTGAACGAGCTCTCCCCGGATGAGCTGGGGCTTGCGCTGGACCCGGCGCCCGTCACCCCGGAGCGGGTGACGGCCATACTGCGGCGGCGGGGCGTTCCCGTCCCGTCACCCCGCCCCGGAAGGCGGCTGACCCGGCTGGGCCTGCGGCTGGCCATCGCGGCTGCCCTGGCCCTGGCCCTGTCCGTCACGGCCTACGCCGTATACCAGGCGCATGTCGCGGACTATGCCCTGCCCGCCCCCACGGCGGCGGCGGACATCCCCGACTGGGACCGCCTCTCCCTGGTGGGCTATCAGGGCACGCCGGAGTATGAGGCCTACGCGGCGTGGACGGACTGGCTCTCCGCCTGGCAGGAGGAGCACCCCGACCCCTGGCGGGCGCTGGGCGTGGACGATTCTTACTACGAGACGCCGGACAATTACGCCCTCATTTACAGCGCCAGCTTTCAGGACCAGGCGGACGCGCTGGACGCCATCGCGGAAAAGTACGGCCTGACCCTCCACAAGGCCACAGCCGTCCTCCAGCGCTGGGAGCCGGAGACCCTGTACGACATTCTGGGCACCGCCCCCTTCCTGCCCGAGGACTTCCAGGGCAGCGGCTACATCTATGACGACGGGGCCTTCAAGGTCGAGGGCATGCTGGGCGATGACCGGCTCGCCGTCTCGCTGTTCGTCAGTGCCAAGGGGTCCTTTTCCATGATAAGCGCCTCGTTCCCCTCAGAGTATGAGGAGTGGACCTATCAGACCGCCTCCGGCCAGACAGTGGACCTGGCCCTGAGCGGCCAGGGCCTCGGGATAGTGCTTCTGGAGACAGAGGGCGCCTATATCCAGGCGAAGCAGGCGCTGTTTGCGGATGAGGGCGCGCCGGACATGACCCGTCAGGCGCTGGAGGCGTTCGCCGACTCCATCCGCCTGGACGTTCTGGCAGAGCGGTTCGACGGCACGGTCCGTCCGGACACCGCGAAAGCAGTGACCGAGCGCTTTGATGAGGACCTGGCCGCCCAGCGGCAGGCCCTGGAGCAGGCCGGGACCGACCAGCCGAAAGAAAGCACCGACGCAGACGGGCCTGTCCTCCCGTGGGCCGACAGAGAGGAGCAGGACGCCTATATCCTGGACAAGCTGGGCGACTGGGAATATGCCGACTGCCCGGAGGATTATGTCAAGCAAAACACCTCCACGTTCTACCTGGACGGCGCCTCCGCCGAGAACGCCTCCGTCAGCTGGACCGGTGACCCCGCCTACAGCGAGGGCGTCGTCCACGTCTACTGGAGCGAAAGCGCCCTGGACACCCTGTACCTGCGCTATGAGCGATTCTATACCTCCGCCCGGCGGGACGAGAGCGACTGCGCCCGGCAGTTTGCGGGATTGAAAGAGCGCTGGTATCCTGACGGCGCGGCCTGCGCCGTGGGCGGCTGGGACGCCTGGTATGTCCCCCGTCTGTCGGACGGGCCCCACAGCGGCCTGTACTGGCTGGACACGGACCGTGACCTTATTTTCTCCCTTGACTGCGGCGGTCTGGCCTCCCAGGAGACGCTGACCGCCCTGGCGGACGCGCTGACGGCCTCCCTTTCCTAATATTATGTAAACATCGCCCGGCACCCCTTCGGATGCCGGGCGATGTCCTTCGACTTCCCTCAGTACAGAGACGAGATGATGTCCACGCAGCGGTCTATGCCAAAGGCGCCGCTGTCCAGGGAGATGTGGTAATGCTGGGCCTTGCCCCACTCCGCGTCGGTGTAGAACTGGTAATAGGCGGCGCGGCGCTTATCCTTGTCCCGCAGGCGCTTTTCCGGGGTCTCGCTGGTCTCGCCGTAGAGCGTCACGATGCGCTCCGCCCGCTTCTCCATGGAGGCGTAAATAAACACCTTCAGCAGGTCCGCCTTGCCCTCCAGGATATAGTCCGCGCAGCGCCCCACGATGACGCAGGACTCCTTTTCCGCGATCTCCAGAATGAGCCGCCGCTGAACGGTCCACAGATAATCCTGCACGGAAAGACCGTTCACGGACCGGTCCGCAAACGCGGTGGCGAGCCACCCGCCCTTGGGCGTATACTCTCCCCGCTCCGCTATGTACTCCTTCGCCAGACCGCTCTCCTCCGCGATCTTTTCCAGCAGCTCGTTGTCAAAGCAGGGGATGCCCAGCTTTTCCGCCGTCTGCCTGCCGATGGTGCGGCCGCCGCTGCCAAATTCCCGGCTGATGGTCACGATCCTGTTCGCCATAAGCTCTCCTTTCCCCGGGTGCGGTCATCCATGCCGCCGCCCGGCCGGTACTTATATGATAGCAGAATCTTCCTCTCCCGTCAACGCACCCGGACAGAAATTCCCCCGCCGGGCCTTGCATCCGGCCCTGATTTCGTCTATAATAGCACCGAT
>CANRNA010000062.1 GCA_947631805.1 uncultured Oscillospiraceae bacterium
GGCATATTCGTGGACTACAAGAGCGTGCTGCGCACCACCCGGAAAAAGCTGCCCTTCGGCATCTGCCAGATCGGCAAGAGCTTCCGCAACGAGATCACCCCGGGCAACTTCACCTTCCGCATCCTGGAGTTCGAGCAGATGGAACTGGAGTTCTTCTGCGAGCCGGGCAGCGACCTGGAGTGGTTCCAGTACTGGCGTGAGTTCTGCCACAAGTGGCTCCTGGAGCTGGGCATGAACGACGAGTATCTCCGTCTCCGGGACCACACCCCCGAGGAGCTGAGCTTCTACTCCAAGGCCACCACGGACTTCGAGTACCTCTTCCCCTTCGGCTGGGGCGAGCTCTGGGGCATCGCGGACCGGACCGACTACGACCTGACCCAGCACCAGACCTTCTCCGGCGAGAAGATGGAGTACAAGGAAGAGGGCATGGCCGAGGGCTTCATCCCCTACGTCATCGAGCCTTCTCTGGGCGCCGACCGTGTCATGCTGGCCTTCCTCATCGACGCCTACGACGAGGAGCAGGTGGGCGTGGACAAGAAGGGCAACCCCGACGTGCGCACCGTGCTGCACCTGCATCCCCAGCTGGCGCCCTATAAGTGCGCGGTGCTGCCCCTGAGCAAGAAGGACGTGCTCTCCGGCCCTGCCCGTGAGCTGTGCGCCCAGCTGTCCAAGGAGTTCTCCTGCGACTATGACGAGACCGGCTCCATCGGCAAGCGCTATCGCCGCCAGGACGAGATAGGCACCCCCTTCTGCGTCACTCTGGACTTCCAGACCGTGGGAGACGGGGACGTGCCCGCCGACAACTGCGTTACCGTCCGAGAGCGGGATTCCATGGAGCAGGTGCGCATCCCCATGGACCAGGTGGCGGACTATATCGCCCAGCGCGTCAAGTATTAAGTGGACGCCGAGAAAAAGCCCGCGCCCGCCGAGGAAAAGCTCACCGCCGGGCAGTCGTTCGTCAGGAGCATCCGCCCGGCGGGCTGCGTGCTGTTCCTGGTGCTGGCAGTGCTGGTGGGGGCGGTATGCCTCACGGCGGGCCGGGACCCCATCCCCGGCTATACGCCCCCGGAGCGGGCCAGCTATGAAAACGACCTGCCCCAGCTCGTGTCGGTCTTGGAGGAACAGGTGTTCCCCAAGCTGGACGATTACGCGCTGCGGGCAGAGGTGACCGGCGACACCGTCACCGTGACGGTGGACAGCGGCAATCTGGCCGCCGCACGGGCCGCCATACTGCGGTATTTTCCCGAAGACCTCATCACATTTGAAAGGGGCTGACGAGCGTGAAGATAAAAGTCGCGGCCGCCGCGCCGGAGATACTCCCCGGCCAGCCGGGCCGGAACATGACCAGCGTCCTGGCCGCCATCAGCCGGGCCAGAGCGGACGGGGCCGCGCTTTTGGTGCTGCCCGCCGACCTGCCGGAGGACATGAACCGGGGCGCCCTGGAGCGCCAGGCCGGGCCCATGACGGTCTATCCCCTTACCCGGGCGCCCCTGCCCCGGGAGGAGCTGCTGCTCCACCACGACCTGGACGTGCTGTGCTGCTCCGCCGACACGCCCACCACCGTCTCCTCTCACTATGACAACCTGAACCTGGCGGGCCTTGCCAGCCATGAGAACATGGCCGTGGTGGTCATGGCCTGCCCCCAGGGGGGCGACGGCGGCAAGCTGTACACCGGCCAGTGCATCATCGCTCAGAACGGCTCCATCCTGCAGAGCGCGGACGGCTACGCCATCGCCCGTGTGACCATCCCCAGCCGGGAGCGCACCGCCCCGGTGGAGGACATGGTCACCGAGCAGCCCCTCACCCCCTGGACCCCCTTCCCCGAGACCCTGCCACGGGTGGTGAAGCTGGCCGGAGACGGCCTGGCCCGGCGGATGATGAGCCTGGGCGCCACCCAGCTCACCGTCTCCATCGGCCGCACCAGCTCCTCCCTGCTGGCCCTGACCGCCTGCCTGGCGGCGGTGGACCGGCTGAAGCTGTCCAGAAAGAACATCCACGTCACCGCCGACGGCAACCGGGCCAACCAGATAGCCGCCGGTCTGGGCGTGACCGTGGGCGGCCAGGGCGGCCTTATGGTGGACAGCACGGACCTGACGACCCGTGCCCTCGCCGGGGCCGAGCCCGCCCATTACGCCGTGAACGCCACCGTGCCCCGGAGCGTGGCCCGGCTCGTCATGCGCCATTATGCCAACACCTGTGGCAATATGAACATAGCCGTGCCCATCCGCTCCATCGCCCATGACGACGACGCCGAGCCCTGGGAGCTGTATGACTTCCTTCTCCACTGCACCCTGGTCTACGGTCTGCCCAAGTGGGGCGCGGCCCGGCTGTTGGAGGACACCTTCCACGAGAAGTACGCCCAGGAGGCCATCCAGAGCGCCCTGGACCACTTCTTCGACAACTATCGCCGCCTCACCCCCTGCGACTGCCCTCTCATCTTCTCCCTGGAGCCCCACCCCACCGCCTGAGCAGGGCAGGAGGCGCCGACTATGAGCGAGATAAAAAATGATATCCAGCTTTTCGAGGACAAAAAGATCCGCACCGCCTGGGACCCAGCGCGAGTGGAGTGGTACTTCTCCGTCGTCGACGTGGTCGCCGTGCTGACGGACCAGCCAACACAGCGTGGCGCCAGTAACTACTGGGCAAAGCTCAAACAGCGATTGAAGCAAGAAGGCGCAGATCAGTTGCTGACAAATTGTCAGCAACTGAAAATGCTGTCGGCTGACGGAAAACGCTATTTGACCGACGTGGCCGACACAGAGCAGCTCCTGCGCATCATCCAGTCCATCCCATCGCCCAAGGCGGAGCCCTTCAAGCTGTGGCTGGCCCAGGTGGGCCGGGAGCGCATAGAGGAGACCATCGACCCCGAGCAGGCCATAGACCGGGCCCTGGAGCCGAGATGGGTGCCCCGGTCATAACGGCCCAGAGGGCGGCCGATTTCCAGCAGCTCGTCACGGATATCGTCCAGGACGCGGCGGCGCTCCCTGATATGACCGGCCCGGCCAATGACAGCGGCGAAACAGAGTGATATTTCCGCCCGCGCCGGAGGGACAGGTCTGCATCCTCTATATTGAACAAGGAATCCCAGGAAGCGGTCCGCCGCTTCCTTTTTCATCCCTCCCGGCTGGTTTTTCCGCCGCCGGGATATAATAACTCCGACGGCATGTCCTTCCAGCCCCGGCCGGGGTCTTCGACAGAAAACCGCTTGCAAAACGGGGCCGCTGTGCTATCATGACCAGCGGAAGGGCCTGTCCATCTTCCAAGAGAGGAGCGAAAGATATGAAGCGCATCATCCCATTTCTGCTGACCGCCGCGCTGCTGACCGTTCCCGCCCTGGCGGCGGAGGACGGCGCGGACGCCGCCTGCGCCCACAGCTTTGAGGCGGCGGTGGTGACGGAGGCCACCTGCGCCGAAAAGGGCCTGCTGGCCTACACCTGTGCCAAGTGCGGCCTGACCTACACCGCCGAGACCATGCCCACCGGCCAGCACGACTATGCGCTGACGGACAGCACGGCCACCTGCACCCAGCCGGGTGAGGACATTTACACCTGCTCTGTCTGCGGCGACACGTACGCCGAGGCCGTCCCCGCTGTCGGCCACACCCCCGCCGAGGGTGGCGCCCCCTGCACCGAGGGGGTCATCTGCGCCGTGTGTGGCCAGGAGATAGCCGCCCCCACCGGCCACAGCTACGCCTATCAGCCCGGCCAACAAGGGGAGGGAGCGGACGAGCCCGCCCCCGGCCTGTGGCGGTGCGTCCTGTGCGGCCGCACCGTGCCTGCCTCGGAAAGCGGCTTTCCCTCCGTCCCCGGCGGCGCGGCGGATATCTCGGAGGCCGCCGCTGACACGCCCCCGGCGGAGAGCGCCGCCGACCCCCGGACCGGCCTTTGGATATTCGTCTCCCTGGCCGTCATGACCGCCGTCACGGTGGAGGCGGTGCTCCTGACCCGGTCCCTGGGCAGGCAGGACCGGGTCTGAGGGCGCGCCATGTTCAAAAACCGCAAGTACGGCGCTTACACCGTCTTTCTGTGCCTGACCTGCTTCGGGTACATGTTCCTGGCCGCCTTTCTGGAGGAGCAGACGGACATCCTCCGCCGGTTCATCACCCCCGCCGACACCGGCTGGACTGCCGGGGCCATGGAGCTGCCTGCCATAGCGGGCCGCCTGCTGGCTGTGCCTATGGCCTTCGTCTGTATGTGGAGCTTTCTGCGCTTCGGCGTGCGCCGGACGCTCATCCCCTGCGCCGCGGCGGCGGCCCTGGGCTGCGGGGGCCTGATATGCGCCAACGGCCTGGACGCCTGCGGCGGCGTGGCCGCCGGACACTATTGGCTCTTCTGCCCCTCCCTGGCCCTCACTCTGTGCGCCTGCGCCATGTTACGGCTGGCCGTGGCCGCCCTGTGCGTGGGCTGGGCCATCCGATGCCGGGGCCGCGTGCTGGGCACGGCGTCCTTAGGCGGGCCCGTATTCGCCGCCGTGGGGGCCGGGGCCGTGGCGGAGCTCGTCGCCGTCGGCCTGGGCGGCGACTGCCGCCCCCTCTATCTGGCGGCCATGGTCTTGCTGGCGCTGCTGGCCCTGAGCACCCGCTTCCTTCTCCGGGAGAGGCCGGAGGACGCCGGGCTCTATCCCGACGGGGAGGGCCGGGCCCCGGCCTGCGAGCCAGAGGATGACCCGCCCCCCATGAAGGTGAGCAGGCTCCTTCTCACCCGCGGCTTCTGGATCATACTCCTGGGCGGCGGGGCTGTCGCCGCCGGTGCCGCCGGGAGCTTGGGCACGGTGCAGATGCGCCTGGCCCTTTTGGGGGGAGAGGCTCTCGCCGACGCCGCCCCCTGGCTGGCGTTCGGGGCCATTCTGACCATCCCCGCCTGTTACATCTTCGGCTGGCTGGACGACCGGCTCGGCTCCGCCGTGACCATGCCCCTGCTGGGGCTGGGGAGCCTTCTTCCCTCCGCCGCCCTGTGGGCCATGCCCGCGGGCGGGAACGCCGCCCTCTTCCTGCTCCTGAGCCTGGGGATCGGCTGGACGGCCGGAGGGCTGCCCGTGTGCCTTCCCTGCGCCGTGGCCCACGTCTACGGCCGCCCCCAATATCTGGCCGCCGCAAGGGTGCTGCTGCCCGCCCTGACCATTCCCGCCACCCTTGTCCCCCTTGCCGCCGCCTGGCTCCTGGATGCTGGCCGGGCCGGGACCGCCTACACCGCCCTGCTCGCCGCCTCCGCCGGGGGCGTGCTGATGAGCCTGTTGCTTATCACGGTGAAGGACCCCCGTCGGAAGCCCCAGGCCGCCCAGCAATGACAATATATCAGCGCCGCCGCGGGAAACCCCGCGGCGGCACATTTTATTCCGTTTCGGTGTCCCAGGCGATGGTGAGCTGTTCCTGCTCTAACTGGCGGTCAAGCGCCTGCTCCACCAGGAGGGCGATATTGTCCTCCACCGCCTTCTTGTTTGCCAGATACAGCCGCCGGAGGGCGCGGGGGTTGCCCTTCTCCCGGGGTATCTTCGCCAGGCCGCATAAATCGCTTATGGCGCTGGTCACATACGTCCGGCTCATGGGCACCCCCTCCTTCGTCAGAAAGATGGGCCCGCGATATATCCCGTTCCGGTCCGCGTAGGACAGCATTTCCCGGCACAGACACGGGGGCAGGTGGATGCTCTGGGCCACATTGCCGCTCACCACCGTCACCGTCCCCGCCTTCGCCGCCTCCACCGTCACCTTCGCCAGCTCCTGCACCGGCATATCCGCCGAGGCGAACAGCTTCACGATGAGAAATACCCTCTCCCGGTCCATGAGCTTTGCCACCTGCAACAGGTGGTGATACTCCGCCCGGGTCAGCTCCGGGTAGAGCTTCTTCTCCGGCTGCATGACACCGGAGAGCTGATACTCCCGGTGGCCCATGTACGCCGCGTAGGTGTTTCCCACCGACATAATGAGATTCACCGTCCGGGTAGCGAAGCCCGCTTCCAAAAGCTTTTCCCGGCACTGGGCCAGGGAGCCCCGGCGGAGGCGCTTGTCCTCCGGCAGGACCTCATAGAGCCTATCCAGGCTCCGGCGGTAGCGCAGGAGGGTGTCGGGGCTGCGGCCCTTCTCCCCCAGGTCGGACAAAAACCGCTCCACATCCGGTCCCGTCAGGGGAATCCCCCCGTCACGGGTCCGGGTCGTCGTTCGGGTCCTAAGCTCCAGCGTGTCCACGGCTTTGACCTCCTTCTAAGGGTTTATTGAAAGGGGAGCAGGGTATTGCCCTGCTCCCCTGAGAGAATTTGCTTTATTTACCTGCGGGACTTAATCAGCTGATCTTGATATCGCCCCACTGGGTGGTGTAAGTGCACTTACCGAAGTTGCCCTTATGGGAAGTGGTGAACCAACCCCAGTTATCCTTGCCGCTGGTAGTCTTGCCAAGCAGGACCCAGCCAGACTGGACAGAACCTACGGTATCACCGCCAGTGCGGAAGAAGTACCAGTTGTTCTCCACATACTGGAAGCCGGTCAGCATCTTGCCGTCAGCACCCACATAGTACCACAGGCCGGAGCCCTTCATGTACACCCACTCGCTGTACTGCATGGTACCATTCTCGAAGTAATACCAATCATTGTCGTAACGGATCCAGCCAGTGCCGGAGGCGGGGGGCTGAGGTCCAATGGGACCAGATTCAACCGCAAGAGCATTAAGCGCGGTCTGCAGGTCCTTGGTCGCTTTGTCGATTTCGGACTGCTTTACTCCATCCTTCAGCATGGCGGCCTGAGCAGCAGCAAGAGCAGTCTGCACAGCAGCTTTGGATTCAGCAGTGTAGTTATCGGCAGCCAGCTTGCCAGGCACGGACTTGATCAGAGCTTCCAGCTCAGAGGTGTCAGGCTTGACGACCTTCAGAGCAGCGATAGCATCACGGATGGCCTTCGCAGCAGCGGCAATGGCCTTCGTGTCAGCCTCGCTGGTGGTGTCATGGTCCAGCTTCGCCTGCTTGCCCGCTGCAACAGCACTCTGCAGAGCATTCCAGCTAGCAGCAGTATAGTCAGACTTCACAAGAGCCGCAGCCTCGGCAATAGCAGCATCCAGGTCAGACTGGTCGCCGGGCTTAGCAAGGTTGCTCAGAGCCGTGGTCAGATTCGCCAGCGCCGCATTAACAGCCTGCTCATTAGCAGTGGTATCAGGGGTCTTGGCGGCAGCAGCCACGATCTTGTTAGCAACAGCCAGGTTGTTGGCAACGACCTGCTTAGCATCAGCAGTAGAACCAACCTTCGCAACCATGGACTCATAGCCTTCAGCGCCTGCGATAGCCTTCAACAGGCAGTCATAGCCAGCGGTGCCATAGGGATGAGCAGAGGTGACAACACTGGTAGCAACCTTGACATAGGATTCGATGGACTTGACCTCAAATTCCACAGCAGGACGAGGCTGGGTCACAGCGCCATTTCCATCGGCTGTACTGACATAAAGCACGACGGAATAAGTGCCCACCTGCACCGGTGCATCAGTCCAAGTCTTTACAACGGAACCTTCCTTATTGCCATACGCCACGGTCTTGGTGCTGCCATCCGGACGAGTAACGACCAGCTTCACAACGTCAAACCCGGCGAAATTTGCGGGGGCAGAGTTCAGCGTCACGGAGAAGTTGTTCGCTCCCTTATTGTAGCTCTGGGAAACGATTTCCGGCCCGATGTAACTGAAGTCAAGCTTGATCTCGAGAGTGTCGACCAAAGTGCCGCTCTTGTTGTCATACAGCCGGAAGGTCAAAATGTCACCAGTCTGATAGCCGGGGACCTTCCCGTTGACGGTACCGGAGGTAGCAGCGTATTTATACCGCGTAACTCCAGGATGGGTGGCATCATCATTACCTGCGGAAGTGTAGGAAATCTCAAATTCTTTCCCGCCGTTATAAGCCACCGTGACCTTATACTCATGCGTGTCAGTCACAGCATTATTCCGCTCAACATAGGCATAAACAGTGTCGTGCTTGGGATTCACGACATAGGAGACGAACCTTGCGCCGCGCACATTGGGAACGAGAAGATCAGTGTACGCCTCAAGCCAGCTGATCTTTCTGTTGACATCCCACAGCGTGACATTGGCCTTCAGACCATTCGCCTGCTGGAGGTCGAAGTATTCCTTAGCACTAACAATATGACCTTTAGCCGCGTTCTCATCAGCCTCCTGCATGACATGGTCGGTCTTCAGAGCCGCCTCAAGAGCCGCGATTGCTTCCTCAAGGGCCACTTTGTCAGCCCAGACAGGCTTTGTGGCAGTGCCAGGTACCAAACCTGCTTCAAGGGTATCTCCACTTGCATGCCACCAGCCCTCAAAGGCGTTGTAAAGCTTCTCGCCCTTGAATGCTTTCGCAAGAATGGAGGTTACCTCGGCGTATGTCCAAGTCCCATCGTCAGCGGCAACGATTTCCTTATAGAGTTCGACCGCCTTCTTATACCAGCCAGCCTGATACATATCAGCGGCAAGAACGTCGCCTTGGGCAGCAATTCCCTTGAACCGCTCATAGGTCAGGGTAAGCGGAGCCAGGAAGGAATCGCCACAACCACCAGACCAGACATTAGTAGTAATAACATTATACCAACTATTGTACAGCTTTGTGCCCATCTCATCGAGCGCAGCCTTGCTCTCGTAATATCCCTTCAGGGCATCAGCATACATCGTCTTGGCGTCCGACAGGGTCTTGAGGAAATTCTCAACCTGCGGGTCAGCGGCGCCAGCCAGCCACATCTCATAGGTATATGCGCTGCCATACCACTTACCAGCTCTGACATCTGCCTCGATAGCCTCAGCAGCGTCCAGTTCCTGATGAAGCTTTTCCAGCTCCGCAGGAGTCGCGGCCGCGATAGTCTCGATTCCCTCAGCGGCCAGGGTCATGATCTCGCCCTGGACCTCTTCGGCCTCGGGTTCGACCTCTTCTTCCTCAGCGGCCGGAGCCGCTTCGGGTTCGCTTACTTCCTCGGCGGCCACGGGTTCGGCCTCATCGCCC